>JBKHDA010000016.1:0-37560 GCA_046541575.1 Halanaerobium sp.
TCCTTATTTTCAACCTGCAGCTTGGGATTCAACTTCCTTTCAATTCCAACAGTTGTCCATTCCCTTTCAGCAATAGCTGATGCACAGACAGACCCGGCACCATGGGCAGGGCAGAGAATAACTTCATCACCCAGCGGCAGGATCTTATTAAAGATAGAGTCATAAAGCCAGCTTCCCGTCTTTTCTAAATTCTCCTCTCCCAGAAAGTCAATTCTGCCAACGTCACCGGCAAAAAGTGCATCTCCAGTAAAGACCATCCAGGGTTCTCCTTCATAACCATAAAGAACATAGGACATTGAACCAGGTGTGTGTCCAGGTGTATGCAGAGCCTTTATCTTTAAATTTCCAACTTTAAATTCCTGACCATCCTGAACAGGCTCTCCATACTGATAATCAAGCATCTGATCTGCATGCCAGATTTCAGCCTCAGTTTTAACCTTTAATTCATTTGAACCGATAATGTAATCTTCATTTCGATGTGTCTCAAAAACTTTAGTAACCTTATAACCCTCTTCCACAGCCTTTTCTAAATAAATATCAATATCTCTTCTGGGATCAATGACCACAGCTTCACCTTCATCGCCTATTAAATATGAAATATGAGCAAGACCAGGTGACTTAATTTTTTCAAATAACATTAATAATCACTCCTATTTGGTAGTTTAGATCTTAATTAAGTTTAAATATAAAATAGATAAACCAACAAACTTGAAATAAAAATAAAAGCTATTGTCAGAAAAGCACCGGCTTTCAGATAATCACTACTTTTATAGTCACCGGCTGACATAAAGAAGGCATTAACCTGATGAGTGGGCAGAATAAATGAATTAGAAGCTGAAACGGCAGCCAGCAGGGCAAGACCCCTTGGCTCTATTCCAATCCGATTACCAATTATCATTACCAGCGGAACCAGAACAACTGTAGCAGCAACATTTGACATAAATAAGGTAAAAATACTCGCCAGCAGAGATACAGCCAGCAGTATTAAAAAAATCGGCCCTTCCTCCAGCGGCATAATCATTAAGTTGGCCAGATACTCAGCAGTACCTGTATTTTCCATGGCTATTCCCAGAGGGATTAAACCCGTTAACAAAAAAACGGTTTTCCAATCAACAGCCTGATAAATTTCATTAACCCTGACAATTCCAGATAAAATTATAAGTACTGCCCCGGTAAAAAAAGCCAGACCTAAATTAAAACCTAAAATTATCAATAAAATTGACAGTAAAAATGATCCAATTGCGAAAAATGGTTTATTAGCCTCAGACTTTTTTTCCGGGAGAGAAGTCAGTAAAACAAAATCATTTTCTGTTTTTAACTGCCTGATATTTTCATTCGGTCCATAAACAACCAGCGTATCTCCCGCTTTCAGAGTGAAATCAGAAAAGTCACCACTAATTTCTCTTTCTCCTCTAATCAAATGTACGGGATTGACAAAATAATTTTTTCTGACTGCAATTTCTCGAATAGATTTTCCAGCCAGTTCGGAACGAGGAGGAAGCATCAGTTCAGCAAAAGCAGTCTCCTCCAGTTCCCGATGTTCCAAATAATTGTTGTATTCTTTCTCTGAGTTTAAATTATAATCTTCTGCAAAAGACTGCAGATTATCTTCTTCTCCCATAATTAGTACTTTTTGACCAGCAGCAAATCTGGTATACCGCCAGGGAGCATAAGCTGTATCATCACCTTCTTTTATAGCGAGTAAATAAAGATTATAATTGGACCAGAGCTTTGATTCTTCAAGAGTTTTATTCAAAAGCTCACTATCTTTGGAAATTAAATAACTGTGAACAGTAGTTGCCAGCTCCCAGTTTGAAATCAACCGCTGCTGTTTTTCTAAAAATCCCTCTTTTTCTTTCTTAGCTGAGGGCAGCAGGCTGCCGCTAAAAAAGTAAAAATAACCCAGACCAAATAGTAAAACTGCCAGTCCTATTGGAAATACAGCAAAAAGGTTGAATGGCTCTACATCCTGCTGCAGCAGGAGATCATTAAGAATAATTAGATTACCCGCTCCAACCATAGTCAGGTTACCCCCAAGTATGACAGCAAAACCAACCGGCATTAATACTTTTCTTAGAGAAAAATTTAACTTAGCAGTCATTTTTCTAACAACCGGTAAAAATAGAGCTATTACACCAATATTCTGCATTAAGGCAGAAAGCCCACCGGCAGCAAGTGAAAGTATTGCTGTCAGCCTCTTTTCCTCTCCTCCGGCAACTTTAAGCAGTGGTCTGGTAATTTTCTGCATAATTCCAGACTGCTCCATTCCATATCCGATAATCATAATTGCAATTATTGCTATAACAGCATTACTGGAAAGCCCGGAAAAAGTCTCAGATGGTGTAATAAGCCCTGTCCAGCCCAGAGTTAACATTACAAGTATTGCAGTTATATCTACCCGAAAGGCCTCCGTAATAAATAATACTATTGTAGTTAGCAGAATTATTAAGGTTAAAGCAATTTCAAAATCCATCTTAAAACCCTATAACTTCAAGCCAGATTAAAAATAAAATTGTCAGCACTGATAAAGGAATAATAACCTGCCAGTGACTGACTTTAAAAAACTTAGGCAGTGTATCAACCTTAAATTTCTTTTTTTCTATTAGGTCACTAAATTTCTCGTAAAAAGCAGCAAAAAAGAATGAACCGGTAATAATCCCCAGTAGTCCAGGAATTAAAGCATCAATACTTCCCTGCCCAATTGCTCCAGCAATGGTCCCCGGACAATAACCAAGCAGAGCAAAACCAGCACCAAAAATCAGTCCTCCTGGAATAGTTCTCCGCAGAGAACCTGATTTAGGTTTTAGTTCAATAATATTTCTGTCACTTAAAAAATGAACACCGATCATCCCTACAACTACAGCAGTTAAAATTATCTTAGCTACAGTAAAATCCTTTAAAAGAAGCTGTCCTACCAGTACATTATAGTCTGTTACTCCACCACGCTGAAGGAGAAAGCCAAAAACAATCCCTGTGCCGAGCCCCTTCATTAATCTAGCCTTACTTTCCATTTATTTTCACCGCCTCAATTAGAGTATTAAAAGTGCAGTTAGCACTCCACCAACAAAAAAGGCAATCAAACTTATCCAGCTGGCAATGCTCAATTGAAATGCTCCACTAATACCATGACCGCTGGTACAGCCACCTGCCAGACGAGCTCCAAATCCCAGAAAAATACCCCCAGCAAAGGCAGAAAATATTCTTCCAACAACACTTTGATTTAAAACTGATTCAAAATCAGTTAGTGGTATAAAAGTCAGGTTAAACTGTCCGGAAAGGATCGCTGAAATAAAACTGCCTATAACAATACCTATCACCAGCATCGACTGCCACTCAAGTATGGGCTTATACTGCTGATAATATTTCCAGTCTAAAACATCATCCCCACAGCAGATAGCTCCTAATCTGGCTGAAGCCCGGGCATAAGTTGTTGATGTCCCTAAAGGCTTTTTGGAAATTAAAAAAGAAAACCAGCTTAAAACTCCTATTAATACCCCCACAAGATAAGGGGACCAGCTGCCTGCAAAAATTAACTGCTTCATTTATACTCACCCCTATTTAATAACATTAATTATAACTTAATTATGTTATTCAATAAATATTACTTTTTTCCTGCATTTTACAAAATAATCTAATGTTTTAAAATATCAATAAAAGCTTTGGTGATTTCCGCGGTAATCCCCCAGATTACTCTTCCCTGATAACGGTAAAAATAAATCTGGTAATCTCCCTGACGTGAATTATATTTTTCGCCCTGTGGTAAAAGATGGTAGGGGAAATCCTGATCAAATTCACTTTTTAAAACAGCTGCATATTTTTCCACATCGTGATTAAGAAAAAAGCTAATAGGAACTGTAAAAATCTCTTCTACTTCATAATTATTTACTTTTATTTCTTCCAGTGAATTAACATTAATCTTTCCAACAAAAGAATAAATTATAAAATTAAAAGGGGTAATTAAATAATCTGCTTCACCTAATAGCTCAATTTTTGATTCGGGGATTAATAATTCTTCACTGCATTCTCTTACAGCAGCCTGAGAAAATTCCTCCCCCCTCTCAATTCTCCCTCCAGGAAATGATACCTCACCTGGCTGAGTATTTAAATCTTTAGAGCGCAGCTCATAAATTAAATGGATTTCTCCTTCTATTTCTATCAGAGGGATTAAAACTGAAAAGTAATGCTGAATTCTTGTTGGTCCGGGTATTCTATTCTGTATTTTTTCTTTTATAGTTTTAATTTTCAAAAAAATCACCCTTAAAAAATATTTTTAATTCAGCTTTAATTTTGCTGGCTTCCAGATCTTTTAACTGCTGGAAGCCAGTTAATAATTGTAAATAACCAGTGAATTAATTATTAATTAATCCATTAATTTATCTCTGAGCATCTGATTTACCAGACCAGGATTGGCCTTACCTCTTGTTTCTTTCATTACCTGACCTACTAAAAATCCAATTGCTTTATCTTTACCATTCTGTACATCTTCAACTGCATCTGGGTTGTCTTCAATAATCCCATCAACAATATTTTCTAATTCATCTTCATCACTGATCTGTTTTAAGCCTTCATTTTCGACAATAACTTCCGGATTATTGCCATTATTATACATTTTTTCAAAAACTTCTTTTGCTATTTTCCCGCTGATGATATCCTGATCGATCATTTTCAGCATTTTCGCCAGATTAATTGGAGTTACACCGGACTCAAAAGGTGAATGGTTATTTTCATTTAATAATCTTAAAAATTCTCCCATCATCCAGTTACTTAAGTTTTTAGGTTCATCATAATCTTTAAGTACTTCTTCGAAGAAAACTGCCATATCTTTATCACCTGTTAAAACTCCGGCATCATACTCAGGCAGTCCCAGTTCTGAAATAAAGCGCTTGTATTTTTCTCTCGGAAGTTCCGGTATTTGACTGCGCATCTCATTTTTCCAGTCTTCATCAATTTCTAAAGGAACTAAATCGGGCTCAGGAAAATAGCGGTAATCATGTGCTTCTTCTTTACCGCGCATGGAGATTGTCTTATTTAAAGACTCATCCCATGTTCTTGTTTCCTGAACAACTTCTCCACCTTCTTCGAGAATTTCACGCTGTCTTTTGACCTCATATTCTAAACCCTTTTCTACTGCACTAAAAGAGTTCATATTCTTAAGCTCAGCTTTAGTTCCAAACTTTTCCTGACCTGCAGGACGTAAGGAAACATTGGCATCACAGCGAAGTGAACCTTCTTCCATATTGCAGTCAGAAATATCAAGATACTCCATGATCATCTTTAGCTCAGTTAAATAAGCTTTGGCCTGAGCCGGAGTTCTCATATCAGGCTCACTAACAATCTCAATTAGCGGTACTCCAGTTCTATTATAATCTACCAGACTACCCTCAGACTTATCAATGCTTCCCTCATGAATTAATTTCCCTGCATCTTCTTCCAGATGAACTCTGGTAACACCAATATTAAAGATACCTGCTTCAGTTTCAATTTCAATTTTCCCATTCTCTGCTACAGGTAAATCAAATTGGGAAATCTGATAGGCTTTAGGTAAGTCAGGATAGAAATAATTTTTGCGGTCAAATTTTGAGTATTCTGCTATATCACAATTTAAAGCAAGTCCTGCCATAATGGCATAATCTACTGCCTTTTTATTTAAAACCGGAAGTGTTCCGGGTAATCCCAGACAGACCGGACATGTATTTTCATTTGGTTCTTTTCCAAATTCTGTACTGCAGCCGCAGAAAATTTTAGAATTTGTATTTAACTGTACATGGACTTCAAGTCCAATTACTGTTTCATATTTAGTAGACATTTTTTCACCTCTCTCAATAATTTATAATTCTGCTTTCTTATCTTTGATATTTAATAATTTTTCTAAAGTATAAGCTGCCTGAATAATTTTTCCTTCACCAAAGTGAGGTCCAATTAACTGCAGTCCAATTGGCATCTCACTGCTGTCAAAACCACATGGAACTGACATTGCAGGCACACCGGCTATATTAATTGGAACTGTAAAGATATCTGTATAGTACATTTCTAAGGGATCACTTTTTGATCCCAGCTCAATCGCTGTTGTCGGAGCTGTTGGAGTTATAATTAGATCAAAATCATTAAAGATGCGGTCAAAATCATCTTTAATTAAGGTTCTAACCTTCTGAGCTTTAAGATAATAAGCATCATAATAACCTGAACTTAAAGCATAGGTTCCAATCATAATTCTCCTTTTAACCTCATCCCCAAAACCTTCGTGACGGGTATTTGTAAACATCTCACTCACATCAGCTGCATGCTCACTTCGCAGCCCATAGCGAACCCCATCATAGCGGGCCAGATTGGAACTTGCTTCTGCGGGAGCAATTACATAATAGGCGGCCAGTGCATAAGAAGCATCTGTCATATGTACTGTTTCTACCTCAGCTCCGGCTTCTTTTAGCTTCTCCACCGCTGCCAGCACACTATCTTTAACTTCCTGATCAAAATCCAGGTTAAAATATTCTTCGGGAATTCCAATCTTCATCCCACTGACATCTTCTTTTAAAAACTCTGTATAATCCTCTTTTTTCCCTTGAATCGAGGTTGAATCTCTGGGATCATGTCCTGCAATTACATTCATTAAAACTGCACTATCTTCAACATCTTTAGTAATCGGACCAATTTGATCTAAAGAAGAGGCAAAAGCAACCAGCCCATAACGGGAAACCATCCCATAGGTGGGTTTTAAACCCACTACACCACAGTAGGATGCAGGCTGTCTGATTGAACCACCTGTATCAGAACCAAGAGCTGCTGCACATTCTCCTGCTGCAACTGCTGCTGCAGATCCACCACTGGATCCACCAGGTGCATGATTTAAATTCCAGGGATTGTGAGTATTAAAAAAGGCAGAGTTTTCTGTGGAAGAACCCATAGCAAACTCATCCATATTAGTTTTTCCAATAATTACTGCTCCAGCTTCATTTAATTTTTCAACAACTGTAGCATCATATGGTGGTTTATAATTTTCCAGCATTTTAGATGCACAGCTGGTTTTAATTCCATCAGTTGACATATTATCTTTAACTGCAATTGGAATGCCTGCCAGCAGGCCATCCTTGTTGTTTTCATATTCTGCAAGCTGTTCATCTGCCAGCTCATCAGTTACTGTTATATAAGATTTTACTTTATCTTCAACATCATTAATTCTTGCTGAAAAAGCTTTTTTGATCTCTGCTGGAGTTAATTCTCCTGCAGTAATTTTTTCTTTTAATTCGTGAATTGTTAGGTCATAAATATTCATTTTATTATCTTACCTCCTTAGCTGCTTAATCTGACATAATTTTTGGTGCTCTAAACTGTCCATCTTTTTCATCTGGTGCATTAGCAAGTGCTTTCTCACGTGGTAGAGATTCTTTTGTCTCATCTTCACGCAGAACATTTTTCATAGGCACAGTATATGCTGTGGGCACAACATCATCTGTATCCAGTTCACTCAGCTTATCTACATAATCTAAAATTTCACCGATCTGCTCTGTATACTTTTCTTTTTCTTCTTCATCAAGTTTTAACTGGGCCAGTCCTGCTGCATATTCTACATCTTTTTTATCAATCATTTAAATTTCCTCCTCACTTTAGGATAATTGAATTATTGCATTTAAATAAATTTAATTTGTTATCATTTACAAATTCATTTCTTAAATCAGTTTAAGAAATTGATTTCTGCTCAATTATTTTTTTAAAATCATCTTCACTTAGAATTTCTACTCCCAATTCCTGAGCTTTATCATATTTAGAACCAGGATTATCTCCAATTACCAGATAATCTGTTTTAGAACTAACTGAAGAAACTGCTCTTCCCCCGGCTTTTTCAACCAGATCTTTAACCTCTGAGCGGGTATAATTATTAAGTGAACCTGTAAAAACAAATTTAAAACCATCTAAAAAGTTCTGCTTTTCCTGATTTTTTTCTTTTTCCAACCTAACCCCTGCCTGTCTCAGGCGGGTTAGAAGATCTCTATTATGCCTTTCCTGAAAAAAGCCAACAATACTTTCTGCAATTACAGGTCCAATCTCATCAATGGTCTCTAATTCTTCTGCTGAGGCAGTTTTTAATTCTTCTATTGAATTGAAATTTTGAGCTAAAATTCTGGCAGCTCCAATACCGACATGCCTGATACCCAGGGCATAAAGAACTCTAAAAAATTCTCGTTCTTTACTTGCCTCAACTGCCTCTATTACATTCCGGGATGATTTTTCTCCCATTCGGTCTAGATCTTTAAGATGAGACTGCTTAAGAAAATATAAATCAGCATAATCTTCAATTAAATCATTTTCCAGCAGCTGCTCAATTAAGGCCGGTCCCACTCCATCAATATTCATTGCATCGCGAGAAACAAAATGAAGAATGCTCTCTTTCCTCTGAGCAGGACAGCTGATATTGGTACAGCGAGTAACGGCTTCTCCATCAGCTCTGATAACCTCACCACCACAGACCGGACAATGATCAGGCATCTCAAATTCTTTTTCAGAGCCATCCCGCTCTTCTTTAATTACTTTTACAACCTCAGGAATAACATCTCCTGCCTTCTGAACTAGAACGGTATCACCAATTCGGATATCTTTTCTTTTAATTTCATCCTCATTGTGCAGAGTTGCTCTACTGACTGTTGAACCTGCAAGTTGAACCGGTTCTAAAATAGCCGTCGGAGTTAGAGCACCTGTCCGCCCAAGAGAGATTTCTATATCTTTAATCTTTGTTGTCTTCTGCTGTGCCGGAAATTTATAAGCAATTGCCCAGCGTGGAGACCTGGCAGTTGAGCCAAGCTTCTCTCTTATAGCAAGATTATTAATTTTAATAACCAGTCCATCAATTTCAAAATCGAGATCTTCTCTCCCTTCCTCCCACTGCTCACAAATTTCTATAACAGCTTCTATATCAGCTGCAGATTGATGCCAGTTAACTTTAAAACCCTGCTTTTTTAAATAGGAAAAAACTTCAAGATGGGTTTCAAATTCTCTTTCCGAATGGGAAATAAGATCATAGATTAAAATAGATAGACTCCTTGCTGCTGCAATTTTACTATCTAACTGCCTGACTGATCCAGCAGCTGCATTGCGCGGGTTGGCAAAGGGAGATTCGTCATTTTTTAATCTCTCTTCATTCAGGCGCTCAAATTCGCTTTTAGCTAAATAAATCTCTCCTCTGAGCTCAATTTCAGCTTTATCTTTAATTTTTAAAGGAAGAGAGCGGATAGTTTTCATATTTTTAGTAATGTCCTCACCAACTTCTCCATTACCACGAGTAGCACCCAGTTCAAAGCTGCCGCTGCTGTACTGCATCACTGCAGAAAGACCATCAATCTTATGTTCTACCACATATTGATAGTCCTCTCCTTCAAGGTTTTTTTGCACTCTTTTATCAAAATCTCTCAACTCTTCTGCACTAAAAGCATTATCAAGACTGAGCATTGTAGAAGAATGCTCAACTTTTTCAAATTCATCTAAAACCTCTCCCCCAACTCTCTGAGTAGGTGAATCTTCAGTTATCAGTTCCGGAAATTCTTCTTCTAATTTAATCAATTTCTGCATCAGTTGATCAAATTCTGCATCAGAAATAGAGGGATCATCAAGCACAAAATATTTATATTCATGTTCTCTTATTTTTTCTCTTAAAGCTTTTATTTTCTTTTCAGCCTTTTCTTTTGTTAAATTTGACATTCTAACACCTACCTATACTTTCTGTATTGGAGCATATTCTGCCAGTAAATTTCTTGTCTTACCTTCTTCAAAGGCAATCTTTAATTCTGGATTCTGATCTCCCCTGATAGAAAGAATTGTACCAATACCCCAGCGGGGATGAACAATTTTTTGACCAATAGCATAATTAGTTCCGCTATTATCACTGTGAATTAGTTCTTCTTCTTTAGCCATTTCAGAACGATTATCAGCTGCTCCAGACAGCAGATCTCCGGGTATCTCTTCTATAAACTGGGAAGGAGGATTCATTTTTCTTTCTCCAAAACGAAGTCTAACCTGGGCTCTGCTTAAGAATAATCTTTCTTCAGCTCTGGTCATCCCTACATAGCAGAGCCTCCTTTCTTCTTCCATCCCTTTCTGCTCAAACATTGAGTTTGAATGAGGAAAAATTCCATCCTCCATTCCAACTAAAAATACAACTGGAAATTCTAAACCCTTAGCAGAATGGATGGTCATCAGAGTTAAGGAGCTCTGTTCTTCATCCATAGAATCAATATCTGACATCAGAGTAACTTCTTCTAAAAAACCGGCCAGAGTATTATTATCGCTATTTTTCATATATTCATTAATTACCGAGAATAATTCTTCTATATTTTCAAGTCTGTTTTCTGCTTCAGCTGTTTTTTCCTCTTCTAAACTGTGGCGGTATCCACTTTTATCTAAAAGTTTTTCGGTCAGCCTGGCCAGTGCAATTTCTTCCTGTTCGGCTCTTAATTCCTCTATAATTTCAGTAAAATGAAGCACTCTTTTGGCATAAGTACCACTTAGAGCAGGGTTATCATTAGATTTTAAAGCAGCCTCATATAAGTTTAACCCTTCTGCTTCTGCAAAATCCTGAACTTTACCCAGAGTTCCAGCTCCAATTCCCCTTTTGGGGCGGTTAATAATCCTTAAAAAGCTTATATCATCAGCCGGATTATAAATCAGCCTTAAATAGGCCATAATATCTTTGATTTCCTTCCGCTCATAAAACCTCACCCCACCAACAATCTGATAGGGAATACCATATTTCATCAGCATATCTTCAAAAGCCCTCGACTGAGAATTTGTTCTGTATAAAACTGCCAGATCATCATAAGTCAGGTCTTCTTTTTCTGTCAGCTCTTTAGCTGTACTGCAGACAAAATCTGCTTCTTCTTTTTCATCTTTTGCCTCATAGAGCTCAAGTTTAGCTCCTTCTCCCTGGTCTGTCCAGAGCTCTTTTTCTTTGCGGGAAGCATTATTTTTAATAACTGCCTGAGCAGCTTTTAAAATATTTCCCTTAGAGCGGTAATTCTGCTCCAGACGAATAGTTTTAACATCAGGATAATCATCTTCGAAATTCAAGATGTTGCGGATGTCTGCTCCTCTAAAACCATAAATACCCTGATCAGGATCACCTACAACACAAACATTGCGGTAGCGTTCTGCAAGTAAATTTACCAGCTGATACTGAGCATGATTCACATCCTGATACTCATCTACCAGAATATACTTAAAACGCTCCTGATAGTGTTCTAAAACCAGTGGAAATTCTTCGAAAAGCTTTACAGCCTGCTGGATTAAATCATCAAAATCCATAGCATTATTTTCTTTAAGTCTTTTTTGATATTCTTCGTAAATCTCAGCAGCAGTCTGATCAAAAAAACTGCCTGAAATCGAACTCATCTGCTCCGGAGTTTTAAGTTCATTTTTTGCATTTGAAATTTTATTTAAAACTGATCTCGGTTTGGTTTTTTTAGGATCTAAATTTTTTGATTTTAAAACCTCTTTTACCAGTTTCTTCTGATCAAGACTGTCAAAAATAACAAAATTTTTATTATAACCAAGTTTTTCTGCCTCACGCCGCAGAATCCGTACACAAAAAGAGTGAAAAGTACTGACCCAGAGGCTGCTATTTACTCCCCCCACCATATCCTTTACTCTTTCTTTCATTTCATTTGCTGCTTTATTGGTAAAAGTTACAGCTAAAATATTATAAGGAGAAACTCCATAATGATTAATCAAATATCCTATTCTCCTGGTCAAAACTCTTGTTTTACCGCTGCCTGCACCTGCAAGTACAAGCTCAGGCCCTTTGTGATGCTCAACTGCTTCAGTTTGAGCTTGATTGAGATTTTTTAGTATTTCGCTATCTTCCACCGAACCACTTCCTTATCTAATAATCATTTTATTTACTAAATTCATTAAATTCCTTTTCTAAATTTCTATCTTTTATTAATTCTTCAACAATTTTACTACCGGCTGCCGCTGAAAAGTATATTAAATGAGTGCCGCAGCTGCAGTCGCTGGCTCCAAAGCCCTTAATTGGTGTGCTGCCGCCCTCTTCTTTCAATATTTCAGCCAAAAAACACTCCCCTGCACCGGGCAGCTTAAAAACAAAATCTTTTTTTAACTCGGCCTCAGCTAAAAGATAATCAATATGCCAGTGAAACTTTTTATCACTGCTGTAGTGGCGGTTAATTCTGGCTTCAAGATTACGCTGCGCTGTTCCTGCATAAAAATAATAACCGGCTTTAAAAATTTTCTTCCCCAGAGCGCCAACACCAATCTCCTTTTTGTCTGCCAATTTTAATTTTAAAATATAAACCCCACCATCAGGGTAAGCTTTCATTGAAATCACTCCACTAATTATTCTTATTCTGGCTTAAATTATTAATCCCCTGCTTATTCAACAGAAAAATGCCGGTATCCCGGCATTTCAATTATAATACATTTATTAGTTTTTATCAATTTTTAAGCAGATATTTAAACAATATTCTTTGTTTAGATGATCTGCCTGATAAAGCAATAATTTCTCTCCTTATACTGTTATAAGATAATAAATAATAACTCCCAGTGATTGAAAATGATACTCATTTTAATTCTATTATAAATTATTAAAACTGTCAACATTAACATGGAATATATCTACTTTTTGCGATATTTAAATCACAAAAAGATGCTCTGGGGAGAGCATCTTTTGCATAGAGTATATTTTAGCATTTGGGCAAATTTATTATAAAATCTCCTTTAAATTCTTCTTTATCTTTTTGATAAAATTTTGTTAACAGCTGAAATTTAAAGCTTTAATCAAATCAATAAAGATAGGATCAGAGATTTTATTAACTTTGTTTGTGAATATTATAACAAATTTCGGCAAAAATATATTATATTAAACAAAATTTATCTAAATCATAAGCTTTTCTTTAAGATTTATTTTATCTACTGTCTATAGAATAACATGAAGGAATCAATATTTCAAGTAAAATAGTGTTAAATTTCACATTATATTTTATTGTTAAATCAAAATAACTCTTATATACTATATCAAACCCTATTTTTTCTTAAGATTAATCAAATATTGACAATTTATTTTGGATTTTTAAAAAAAGTGTTATAATATAATTAGAAATAAAAGATTATAATATATAATTAATTATTTAAAATTATTAATCAGGAGATGATATTATTAATAATAAATTTGAGATCAACGAAAAAAATGACATGTATCAGATAAAACAGATGGAAGAAAGGGCTGTACTGGTTGGATTAAATGAAGGAGAATTAAATGAACTGGAACTGCTGGTTGAAACAGCAGAAGCAGAAAGCGTTTTAAAGATGACCTACCATGACCGCAAGATTGATCCTGCTTATTATATTGGCAGTGGCAAGGTTAGGGAAATTAAAGAGGCAGCTGAAACTGTTGAAGCCAATTTAATAGTCTTTGATAATGAACTCTCACCTGTTCAGCAGCGCAATCTGGAAGATGAAATTGAAATCAAGGTGATTGACCGCTCTCAGGTAATCCTTGATATTTTTGCCCGCCATGCTCACAGCCGCGAAAGTAAGATTCAGGTTGAACTGGCTCAATTGGAATATCGTCTGCCCAGACTGCAGGGGCGGGGAGTAGAGATGTCAAGGCTGGCAGGTGGAATTGGCACTCGAGGTCCGGGTGAAACTAAACTTGAGGTTGACCGCCGCCGAATTGAAAAAAAGATTCACCGTTTAAAAGAAAAACTAAAAGAAATTAAAGCCAGCAGAGAAGTTCAGCGCAGCAGCCGCAGGGATCCCCTGGTGGCACTTGTCGGTTATACTAATGCTGGAAAATCAACTCTAATGAACTGCCTGGCCGGCTCTGACAGCTATACTGCTGATAAATTATTTGCTACTTTAGATTCAACTATGAGACAGCTTGAGCTGCCTGTAGGACAGAATATTATTTTAAGTGATACAGTTGGTTTTATCAGCAAACTTCCTCACCAGCTGGTAGCTTCTTTTAGAACCACCTTAGAAGAAATTGAAAGTGCAGATATTATACTGCATCTCATTGATGCCTCAAACTCCGAAATGGAGAAAAATATGAAAGTTGTAAATGATGAAATCAGAGATCTTGCAGACCCTGAATCTGAAATTATAAAAGTTTTTAATAAAATTGATTTAATTGATCAGTCCAGGCTTAATGATTTAAAAATTATATATCCTGACTCTCTCTTTATTTCTGCTTTAAAGGGAATTAATACTGATTCTGTAATAAAAAAATTAAATGAAATTATCAGCGAAGAAATGGTAGAGGTAGAATTAGATCTCCCTTATTCCGAAGCCGGCTGGGTGGAAAAAATTCATAATACTGCAAAGGTCTTTGAAGAAGAATATCAAAAAAATAATATATATTTAAAGGCTCTGCTGCCTCAGACAACAGCAGCAAAGCTTAAAAAATACCGCAGAGAAAAATAGCCCTCTGCGGCTTTTTTATTATTTATATTTAATTAATTATTATCTTCTTCAACTACTATTTGTTCAGTATCAACTTCAGGGATGTTTTTTTCTTTTTCTTCCAATTCTGCAAGCAGTTCTTCAACTTCTTCTTTTTCAAATGTATAAGTTTTATTACAGAAATGACATCTTAGTTCAATTTTTCCTTCTTCAGCCAGAGTCTCTTCTAAATCTTCCTTCCCCAGTCCGGCTATCAGTTCATAACTTCTTTCTCTGCTGCAGCGGCATTTGAACTGTACATCCTTACGCGCCATTATTCTATAATCCATATCACCAAGCAGCTCTTCTAATAATTCTTCTGGAGTCATCCCCTCTTCAATCATTTTACTTACTGAACTCACTTTTGCCAGATTATTTTCCAGCATTTTTATAGTTTCCTCAGAAGCATCTGGTAATAACTGAATAATAAAACCGCCAGCAGCTTTAACACTTAAATCAGTATCAACTAAAACTCCAAGTCCAACTGCAGATGGAATCTGCTCTGAAGCAGTAAAATAATAAGTTAAATCTTCTCCAATTTCTCCCGAAACTAACTGAACACTGCCTGTATAAGGCTCTTTCATTCTCATTATTTTTGTCAGAGAAAGCTCACCTGCTCCAACAGCTTTTGCAACATCAAGTTTACCAGAATCAGTCTGATATAAGTCAAGATTAGGATTTTCTATATATCCACGTACTTCTCCTTCCTGATTTGCATCTGCTACTATTTTACCAGCAGGACCTGTACCATTGATTTTTAAAACTATCTCATCTCCAGATTTGACTAATGATCCAGTTAAAAGGGCACCGGTAATTACTCTCCCTAAAGCTGCAGTTGCCACAGGTGTAGTCTGATGCCTTTCCTGAGCCTCTCGCACAACATCTGTAGACTTAACTGCCAGAGCTCTAATTTCCTTATTTGTTGTTATTGCTCTAATTAAATAATCATTCATTATCTAATCTCCTCCAGGTTAATTATCTTAAAAATACATTGTATTCTTTAATTATCCATACATTATTTTATTAAACTGAGTGTTAAAGTCAAATTATTTTAACTTAATTGTCTTTTTTAGCCGTCACTTATAGTAAAAAAATTGTTGAAAATACCTAAATAACTGACCTGACTATCTGATTTTTCTAAAGTAAAGATACTAAAAAATACATAGTCCTCATCTTTTGTCTGCACCTCTAACATTGGAGCAGCAACTGCTCCGCCAAACATTCTTTCTATATCACTTTCTGCATCAGCCCGAATTTCTGCCACACCCCAGTTAATAAATTCCTCTCGCGAGGGATTAGTAACTGCTGCTGTCAATAATACTGCGAGAACGATAACAAAAATCATCAATCCGTTTTTCATTTAACCCACCTCTTCTTTTTTTAGTTGATAAACATCATCTTCCTTTTTATCAGCTTTAATTACAAAATTAAATCTATTTATTTTTAAAGAATACTCAAAATCTTCTTCCGGCATTTCTGACTGGCTTTCTTCTCTAAAAAATCTGTCTCCAGCCGGTGTTCTCAAAATCTCTCTTATTTCATCTTCATTCAGCAGCTCATTTTCCTTTCCCTTCAAAATTTTCTTCAACTCCTCAGCATATAAATTATCTTCTGCTGCATCCTGCACTCCATTATTGCCCATAGCAACCAGTGAAACAAGTTCAGGATCTTTTCTTATAATATATTCTGCAGCTGCTCTAATATTAACAAAACTTCCTGTAATAATCTCTTCTGCCTTTTCAGCAGCAATAATACCTTTAGTTCCAGCACTGGTGCTTAAAATAATTTCTCTACCAGAAAAATTATGCTGAGAAATAAAATAAGGCGAATTATTATAATCAAAATCTTTTATTTTAATTCCCTTTCTCTCACCAATTAAAATTGCTTTATCCACTTTATCTTTTAATTTTCTTGCTGTTTCAATTCTGCTGACAATAAAAATCTTTTCTGCCTGATTAGCAAAAAGATAGGCTGCAGTCGTATAGGCTCTAAAAACATCAATAATTACTGTTAGACCTTCTGCTTTTGCTGCTCCGTCTAGAAATTTAAAAGTTTTAATTTTCATCTTCTCACATCCTGACTGCTTATTCTTATTATAATAAACATCTAACCTTTACGATACCAGCTGCTTAACTTAGTTAAATATTATTTTTCGAGCTAAGTGCCTTGTTTATAAGTTGTTCTATTTTTTCTGTTTTATTATTTTTAAGAAATCTTCTAAAGGCCGCACTTTCTTGTAAAAGTTTTTTGAGGCTGCTGCTGCTTAAATTCAGCTGAGCCCGATCTTTATTTCCACCTTTTGTAATTAAAAGTTCCTGATAGGAAATATATTCAAAACTGATCATAGCCTGAGCTCTTAAAAATTCCAGTCCCCGCTTAACAGTTATTTCTTCAGCGGCCAGGGCCAGAGCTGCCTGCTCAATATTAAAAATCCCATTTTCCTGCTGCAGACTGAATTTAATCAGTGAGAGCAATCTTTTTATAAATTTTTTTACACTTAAATTTTGTTCTTCATTATTTATTAAAATCAAATTTTCTGCTGCTGTTAAAAGTAAAGTTTCTTTTAAGACAGCTAAAGAAGGCGGAATTGTTATTAAGATTAAATTTTCTGCTTCTCTATAATAATTTCGATTAATGAGGGGGTAAAGATCATATTCTTTTAAACCTTCAGCAAAATAAACAGTATCTTCTGCTCCAGCTTCCAGTGCAGAAATATCTTTCTGCCGCCAGTCAATTACCTGTAGTCGTTTTTTTCTGCTCTGCTGACTCTTGATTTCTCTGCTTCTTTCTTTTAAGGGAACCAGAGCTTTTATTTCAAGCTGCAGACTTTTATTCCCTCTATAAATATTTTCTGTTAATCTGCAGGCACACTGCTGGCGATAGTTATTTTCTAATTCTCCAGCCCACCACCAGAGAGCCGTTATTTTCTGATCCTCAGTCCCTAAAACCAGACGCTTATGTCTGCCGGCAGAAATTTCGCGACTGCTTAAAATATCACTTTCCAGATAAAAAAGTGGCTCAGGGTTTGCCTCACCAAAAGGTGCAAAAAGCCTGAGTCCCTGATAAAATTCTTCATTAATCTCACTGAGCTCTAAATTTAAATCAGCTTCAATTTCAAGTTCAGAATCAATTTCTGTAAGCTCCTGATCAATTAAGCGCTGCATCCTAAGTTTAAATTTTTCCAGTCGATCTTTTTTAAGTGAAAATCCGGCAGCAGCAGCATGCCCACCATGTTTTTCTAAAAGATCAGAGCACTGAGCAATCAGATTATTAATATTTATCCCCTCAATCGAGCGGGCTGAACCTGTTATCAAATCAGACTGCTGATTGGAAGTCATTAAAACTGCCGGCACCTGGTAATTTTCTGTTATTCTACCGGCAGCAATCCCAATAACACCCTGATGCCAGTCAGAATCATAACTTACTACAGCTTTTCTCTGCTGAACTTTAATTTCCTTTTCAATTTCCAAATAAATTTTCTGACTGATTTCTTTGCGGTACTGATTAATCTGCTTCAATTCTGCTGCCAGTCCGGCTGCTCTATTTTTATCTTCTGCCAGCAGTAATTTTAGTCCCTTTTCAGCACTGTCAATTCTACCGGCAGAATTTAATAAAGGACCAATCTGAAAACCTAAGGTTTTTTCATTTATCTCAAGTGGATTAATATCCAGTTCATTATAAAGTGCTTTAAGTCCAATACGCTCTGTATTTTTAAGTTCTTCTAAGCCAATTTTAAATAAATAGCGATTTTCTCCTTTAAGTGGTACTACATCTGCTATAATTGCCAGAAGTAAAAGGTCCAAAAAATCTCTTTCCTCTTTTTTTCTTCCTACCTGTTCAAAGACTGCTTTTATTAGAAAATAAGCCATACCTGCCCCAGGCAGCCAGTAGCCCTGATGATCTTCTGGCAGCAGGCGGGGTGAAATTACATAATCTGCCGGTGGTAACTTATCCGGCAGGTCATGGTGATCTGTAACAACAAAGTCCATGCCTAAGGCTTTTGCAAACTCAACTTCCTCATAATTACTGATTCCACAATCACAGCTGATCACCAGATCAATTTGATCCTGATAGGAGGCCAGAACTTCCTTATTAAGGCCATAACCCTCTTTAAAACGATCAGGAATGTGATAACTAATCTGATCACTCAAACGGCTTAAGGCCCCCACCAGAATTGAGGTGGAAGTTATTCCATCTACATCATAATCTCCATAAATTAATATCCGACTTCCCTTTTTTATATGGTCTAGAATAAAATCAACAATTTCCATTATCTTCGGAAAATCTCTCAATTTTAGCGGAGAATACTGCTCCGGCTCTATAAATTGAATTAATTTAGCTTTTGAATCCAGTCCCCTCTGCTGGGCCAGACGGGCAAGTTTTTTGCTGCCCAAATATTGACTCAATTCTTTTTTTGCTTTAAACTCTTCTGCCTTTTTTATTCTCATAACTGTCCCTCTCACTCTCTATATTTAAAAACTATATCTGAGTCAAGATAGCGAAAATACCTTTTCTTTTTGTCCTTAAGCTCTCGACTGCCAAAAAAGAAAATCGAAAATGCCTCCCAGAGAAAGACCCAGCCGCCGACAAATAAACCTTCCATCAGTAATGAAACTAAAAGTGATAAATCTTTACTCTCCGGAATTAAATAAGCGGTAATTAAAAATAAAATGCCCATCACAATATAAGTAACTGATTTTTTATTATTATGTTTCAAATCCTGATCAATAAAAAATTGTCTCATTCTAAAATTATTCTTAATGGTAGCTCTGCAATCTGCCTCCATTTTTTCGTCTTTTTTATTCTCCGGCAGATAAAAACAGAGTTCCACCTTATCTTTTAAAGGCAGCTCATAACTTGCTCTTTCTAAAAAATGACTTAATTCAGGATCAAGTTCCTTCCGGTCAAGCTCTGAGCCATCCCAGCTGTTAAATAGATCATCATATTTATCTAAATTAAGTTCAATCAGATAAGCATTATTATGCTGATTGGTATGGTAAATATAACGAAGCTGATAATCTTCTCTACTTTTATCCATAGTTTGAGAATAAATTTTTAAATTTATTCTAGCAAAACTCACCTCATTTTAAAATTTTGGGTCTAATTTATCCCGGCAGTTTGCATATTATTTTTAAAACTCAATTTCTTCTACTGCTTCCCAGTCAAGATTTAAGTCTAAATCTTCCTCTATTAATTCTCTATTTTCTGTTTTCTTTCCCCTGCAGATTGGTCTATATTCACAGAATCTGCACTTATTTAAATCATCAGTCAGCGGAAATTCTACTTCATTTAAAATTTCAGAAATTAATTCTGCAAAAAAATCTTTATCTAACTCAAATTTTTTCTGACTGTATTTAAGCTGAATGTTCTGCTCCGGAAAACGTGGATTCCAGTAGATAAGATCAGGCATTTTTTTAAGCTCATAATCCGCAGAAAAATATTCATAACCTGCCTCATATAAAAGATATAAATAAAATCTGCTCTGCATTGAGTTTTCAATATCTTTTTGATAAAGACTTTTTTTATCTGTTTTCCAGTCATATATCACAAATTTTTTCTGATCTTTATCGTATTTTAAAAGATCATATTTGGCCAGCAGCTTTAATTGTCCTTTGTTATAACGAAGTTCCTGTTCTGCAGAAACTGTATTCTCAGCCGGACAGAAAGATTTTAATCTATTTAACCAGGACTGCAGCAGCTGATTCGAATTAAGCACGGTTTCTCCCAGAGTCCTGCTGTAATATCTTTCTGCTAAAAGATGAAACTGGCTTCCCTGTTTTAAATCCTTTTTTACTTCCTCTTTCATCCCCCACTCAGCCGGCCAGTATAAACCATCAAGATAGCGGTATTTAAACTTGCGGCGGCAGTTATTAAAAATTGAGAGAGCAGATTGAGAAAAATATAAGTCTTTTAAATTATTAACTGCCATTATTCTGCCTCCCTGCTCTGCTGTTTATTTTCTCTAATAAATTTTTCCAGTGAAGTAAAAACAAAGGCCGGTTCTTTATCCCAATTATTAACTTTCTGATGAGTACTTAAAAATAAATTCTGGCGGGCACGGGTGATGCCAACATAAAGTAAACGAACCCTTTCTGCAATTGTTTTCTGACGAGCTTTATAATCTACATTTTTTTCTTTTTTCTCATTTAAAATATATTCTAATTCAGCTTTGGCCGATGCTTTGGGATTTTTTATTTCCTCATTCAGATAAAATTTTTCTCCCATAAAATAGTCATCATTATCATGCTGAAAATAGCTGGAGGTCATACTTCCGATAAAAACTGTATCCCATTCCATACCCTTAGCTTTATGCAGAGTTGAAAGAGTTACCTGATCCGGTTTTGCTTCAAAACCTTCCATCTCGGTCAGTGTTTCGGCAAACTGTTTAATCTTATTTCTGATTTCAGGCAGCTCTGCTGTTAACTGATCCAGCCTCCAGGCAGGATTTTCTTTTAAAAGTCTGCCAAATTCTAGAGCTAAATTTTGAGCCAGTGCCAGTTTTTTCCCTGTCAGTTCAATTCTTTCAGCCAGAAATAATACCAGTTCATCTGGCGGCAGTTCCATTGAAGCTTCAAGCCAGCCCTGAATTTGAATTAAAATTTTATAAAATTTATCAAATCCCTCTTTTTTTCTGAATTGAGGTTCAAAGTTATCCTTATTCAAACCTGAAAGTGGAAAAATAAGCTCCTGATTTTCTTTTTGCTCCAATATATCTTCTAATAATTGAATTAATTCCGGCCTTTCTCTGCCAAATATTTCAACAAAAAGAAGCTTTAAATTATCTGCAGAAGCGGGAGATGTTAAAAATTTTAATATAACTTCCAGCTCTGTTAAAAAATCATCACCTGAACTGCTGCCTGCAAGCTGGAATTCTCCTCCCAGAGCATTAATCTCCCTGGCTATTTCTTCCAGCTGCCAGCCGGTTGGCATTAATACTGCGGTAGTTTCTTTATTATTTTCCCGCGCTTTGCGAAGAGACTGTCTGGCTATAAATTTCTTCTCTGTTTTCCAGTTTTTAAAAATTCTACTGCCGATTCTATATCCTTCAGGTTCAGGATTTGGAGCTGGATCATCAGCAGCAGCTGGCTGAATATATTTTGGCTCCAGAGGCTCAACTTCTCTTTCCGAAAATTCTTCCTGACTCCAGTCAACCAGATAATTTGCCAGATCGATAATATCCTGACTGCTGCGGCTGGAAACGGCCATTGTTTCTACCCTGACATCTTCTCTCTTACAGTAACTTCGGAAAATATCTGGATCTGAAAGAGTAAAGGTCCCAGTAATTGCCTGATTGCTGTCTCCAACTCGAACTAAATTGTTATTTTCTCCTGCTAAAAGATAAAGCATCTCTTCCTGTGCCTGATTTGAATCCTGCGCTTCATCTTCAAAAACATAGGCATATTGAGAGCCAATCCGCTCTGCAAAATCAGGATCTTCTTTTAACATTTTTAAACTCTGCTGAACCAGATCATCAAAATCTAAAAGTCCTTCCTGAGCCATCCTGAACTCATATTCAGCAAATACTTCAGCTGCTGGAGTTAAAATATTAGCTGACTTAAGGTTGGAATACTTCAGCATATTTTTTAATTCTTCTCCCTCCAGCAGTTTAAGTTTAAAATAAGAAATCATTGAAGCTACATATTTAGGAAAATCTTCTTCCTTCCATTTCTTAAGATATTTATCAAAGTGATAGCTGTTTTTCTCTAAATTAAAAAACTGCTGTAATAAACCGCTGTTTTCCCCTGTCCATTTGAGGCATAAATCTTTAATCCAGCGGTAACGCCTGCCTGATTCAATCAATTTAAAATCCTGGTTAATCAGTCTGGCTTCAGGCTTTTCTTTAATAATACCTAAAGCAAGTGAATGCAGTGTTTTAACACTATATCCACGGCTCCGGGGCAGCCCTTTTTGAGCTAAAAAATCTCCTATTCTTTTTCTAAAATTAGCAACTGCTGAATTCATATAAGTCACAATTAATATTTTTTGATCATTATTTAACTCAGAGGCGATCAGTTCTGCTGCCAGATGAGCAAGAACTGTAGTTTTACCCGCTCCTGGAACTGCAGGAACAGCAAGCTGTCCACCTCGATATTCCAATACTTCTTTCTGTCCGGGTCTCGGTTTGAAATCCATCCTTACTCTCCTCTCACATCAAGCCAGCGGTAAAGTGGTCCTTCCTGTTCTCTACCACTGCTGTTTAAAAAACTATCTGCAATATAAATTCCTTTTTTAACTTTATATATTAAACTAATCAAAAAATCACTTAACTGATTCAGTCTAATTTTTTGATCAAGCTGATCATCCCAGTTATTTACCTGCTGCCACTGTTCAGTATAAATATAAGGGTTAACTAACTCTTTGGCAATACTCTGCATCCAGTCACTGCTCGATATATCAAGCAGAAATAAATAGTCTACCCCAGCAAGCTCCGGTGAAAATAAAAATTTGTATGGTGAAGCCAATATTACTCCAGCATCTTTTTCCTGACCCTTAAATAGAGTTTCTGCAGCCAGAGTTCCTTCATAAATCATATTAATGTAGCGCTCACTTAAATCATCTTTTTGCTGATGAAAATTTTCCACTGCCTGATGGAATCGGGAAACCGATTCTATCATCTGTCTGCAGGCAAAAATATCTTCCTGTGAAGGATCCAGGGGAGCTAAAAGCTCACTAAAAACCAGCTGAAAAAACAACTCGATTTCCAGCTCTTCATTACTTTTATCCTGCAGCCAGTCTTTTAAATAGTCATATTTTTCTGCCGCCTGAAAATTAATTTTTTCTCTTAAACCCGAATCATCAAGGTCAATCAGCTTCATCCCGGAAGCTGCAATCTCTTCTGCCAGAATATATGAGCGCAGTGGATCAAGTTCTAAAAGCAGAGATAGAGCCTGCTGTAGAGAAGAAACACCAACTATATTGGTCCGTTCACAGTGAAATAAATATAAGATTAGAAGAGCTCTGGCAAAAGGAATATCAATCAAACGTTTAGAGCGGTTAAAATTGCTCAATCGATAGCCGTTTTTTCCCAGCAGCTGCTGCAGGCTGAAGCTTAGTACTTTATCAATTTTAGGAGAAATAACTGCTATCTGATCTGCTTTAATTCCTTTTTTCAGTAATGAAATTATTTTTCGACCGACTTTGATCAACATTTCTCCTCTTAATTCACTATCAATTTCTTCTAATAATAGTGATGACTGGACTAAATTAGATTTTCTTTCTTTGACAACTGATTTAACTTCTGCGGCCAGCTCGCTGCTTGCTGCAGCCGCTGTATAACTTTCTTTTAGTTCAATCACCTCTGCTTCTGAATTAAAAAATCTCTTTTTTGCTGCAGCCGGATTGCCGCCAAAAAAGCGATTAAAACCACCACTTTCATTAAAGGTGAAAATCCCTTTAATCTGAGCTTCTGTTAATTTTTTTATTAATTTCTGTCCGGCTGGAATCATTTTTTCTAAATCATCTACCAGCAGATAATCGTATTTGTAATTTAAATTATCAAGATAATTCTGATCAGCCAGCAGATATCTGTTAAATAAAGTTACAGCTGCCGAGTAATCAAATAAGCGGTAGTTAAAAGAAAAGTTTCTAAAGGTTTGCATAATCTCAATCGACTGCTCTGCATATTTTTTTCTTTCTTCATCATTCTGTGTCCATCCGAGCAGTCTCTGCTTCAGCTCTTTAAAATCAAGCATATTAAAGGCTGCCAGATTCAAATTATCTATTAGCTGAACCGCAATCTGTACCGGTCTGGCTTTAATGCTGCGGAAGTAAGCTCTATCTTTTCTGTATTTAGCAACATAATTGCTCATTAAAAAATGAGAGGTTTCAATATTCATAAAGGTGGGCTCAATCAGCTGATTTTCACCACTGTACTTTCGCTCTACAGCCGGCCATTGTTTGTTTAACTGCTGATTAACAAAACCAAAATATGTATAAATATTTAAATTACCCAGCATTTCCAGCTCTAATTCTTCGCGAAACTGACTGACAGAGCGAGCTGAATTTAAAAATAATAATATCTTTTCACTACCCAAATCGGCAGCAAGGCGCTGATATTCTGCTTTTAATTTTGAAGTTTTACCACTACCTGTGCTGCCGCTGTATATCTTATACATCTGTCAGCCTCCCGTATAATATAGTTAGTGATATTAAAAACTTATCACCATTTTATCCTTTGATATTATTTTCAAATTCTTAAATATTTTAATAATCCTTAATTAGTAGATTTCAATAAAAAACCAGATCATCAAAAAAAGCTGCATTCCTAATCTAGAAGCTGTACTGGCTAAAAATGCAAAAATACTGCTTAAGGCAAGCTTAAAAGAATTTTTCTTATTCCTACTCTGCCAGTATTCGGTAATAAAAATTAAAATAAAGGGACCTATTATAAAACCTAGAGGTCCTAAAACTACTGTTCCAAAAATCATTCCTACTGCTGCAGCAATAATTGTTCGATTGCTGCCTCCCCGTTTTTTAATAAAATAGGCATTAGCCAGATAATCTGCCAGAAAGACAATTACTGTAATCAATAATGCTCCTGTCCAGAAATAAGGAGAATAACTAACATTTGTTTTAATAACTCTATATAAAATAACTGCTGCCCAGAAAAAAATAGAATCAGGCAGAACCGGTAGAAATATTGCAGCAATTTCTAAAGCAAATAAAATCAAAATCATAATAACTAAAAAAACTTCCAAATTGATCACTCCTTAATTAACCAGAATTATTTTCTTAACTTTGAGATTTAAAGGAGTTAAAACTCAAAAGTTAATTTTCTTAAAGCTCAAGGCTGAATTTAATTATAACATAAACTGCAAAGAGCAAGCAAAAAGTCTCCCATTTAAATCCGGAGCTTCTGCTTGCTCTTTAAACTTATTATTAAACTTATTATCAAGAATAAATTAGTTGTGAACTTTTTACTCTTCAGCTGAATAACAGTTAGCATTAATTTAAGCTGTTAAAGCTAATTATTACAAATAATTTAAGAATTATCTGCTGCTGCTTTTAAAACTTCATCAATATCAGGTAATTCTGGAATATCATATTCTTTTGCCCATAGAATTTCTCCCTGATCATTAACTAAGATATTTACTCGACCAGAAATACCTTTTTCTTTTATAAAAATTCCAAGTTTTGAGGCAAAGTCACCATGGGGCCAAAAATCAGATAAAAGTCTTAAATTTTCAAGTCCTATATCTTCAGCCCAGGCCCTTTTTGAAGGAACTGGATCAACACTGATTCCCAGTGGAACTGTATTATTTTTTTCAAATTCTTCATAATTATCTTCTAAAGACTGCATCTGATTACGGCAGACACTGGTCCAGGCTAAGGGATGAAAAGAAAGAAGTACATTTTTCCCCTCAAATTTGTCTAAAGTAACTTCCTCTTCCTGATGATCTCTTAACTTGAATTCTGGTATTTTTTCACCTTTATTAAATTTCATTTCTTATACCTCCTGTTGAAAATATTTAAACCCGAGTTATCAACTTGAGTTTATTGTACAGTTGTTGAAAATAAATATCAAGTGCAAATTTAACAATTCCTCTAATTGTTTTACTTTAGTATTATTTTAAATTATGATATAATATCATATGTTAAGAACTGGCTGTGGCGCAGCTTGGTAGCGCGCTTCGTTCGGGACGAAGAGGTCCGGGGTTCAAATCCCCGCAGCCAGACCATTTTAGCTAATAGACAAAATTTCCTTCGGACATCTTTAATACTTCAAGGGTAGATTTTATTGATTGATAAGAAAAAACAGCAAAACTCATTTACTGTTTTAACAGACTGAGTTTTACTGTTTTTCTTTTATAAATATTAAATTTGATTATTGTTTTAATTATTTATTTTACTTATTTAACTTTTCCATTATTGAGCGGGCAATTACTATCCCTGAAACAGAAGCCTGCATTAAACCTCTTGTAATACCGGCTCCATCTCCTCCAAAAAACAGATTATCAATCTTACTTTCCAGATTACCATCAACATCCAATCGGGATGAATAAAATTTAACTTCTACTCCATATAATAAAGTGTCACGCCCATAAATACCTGGCGTTATTTTGTCTAAGGCCTTCAGCATCTCTATAATCCCTGTCAGATGTCTGTGGGGCAGTACCAGTGATAAATCACCCGGGGTTGCATCTTTAAGAGTTGGTTCTGTAACTGAGCGCTCTAATCTTTCCTTTGTAGTTCTTCTTCCTTCAAGCAGATCTCCCAATCGCTGAACGAGAACTCCACCGGCCAGCATATTAGCCAGTTTAGCAATACTTTTTCCATATGTAATTGGTTCATGGAATGGTTCTGTAAAAGTTTTACTTACCAGAAGGGCAAAGTTTGTATTATGAGTTTTAAGATCAGAGTGGCTGTGTCCATTAACAGTAATCAGTCCCTGGTTATTCTCACTTACCACCTCTCCATATGGTGACATACAGAAAGTTCTTACCTTATCCTCAAAAGTAGGTGTATGATAAATTAATTTTGACTCATATAAATTATCGGTCATATACTCAGTTATAGCGGCTGGACATTCAACTCTTACACCGATATCAACAGGATTAATTGCTGTGTCTATATCAAGTTTCTGAGCCTGATTAGTTAACCATTCAGCATTTTCTCTGCCTGCTGCAGCCATCACAAAATCAGCATTTATTTTTTGATCATCAGCTGTTTTAACAGCTTTAATTTGATTATTTTCTACAATAAACTGTTTAACATTGGCACCAAATCTAATTTCTACTCCATTTTCTTCTAAAAAATCCTGCATGTTCTGCAGAACTACCTGACTATAGCCTGTTCCTAAGTGTCTTAAACTTGCAGGAATGAATTTCAGTTCAGCTCGAACAGACTTTTTTCTAATTTCATCCTGCTTATCCTCTGTTACCCCAAAAATACGGTCAGGTGCTCCAAATTCCATATAAATATCATCTACATAAGAAATATTATCAATTAACTGCTGTCTTCCTATGTAATTTTCTAAATTACCACCAATATCAGGTGAAAGTGAAAGTTTGCCATCACTATAAGCTCCAGCTCCACCCCAGCCCGATACTATTGCACAGCTTGGGCAGTTAACACAGCCCATACCGGGATTTTCTTTCATTGGACAGACTCTTCTTTCCAGATCTGTTCCCTTTTCTAAAATTAGAATATCCAGATCTGCCTCTTTTTTTACAAATTCCATCGCAGTAAATATTCCAGTCGGTCCAGCGCCAATGATAATTACGTCATAATCGTTTTTGTTCATTAATTTTTAAACCTCCAGGTTTTAAAATAAAGTCTAATTAATTTCTTTAGACAAACCAATATTATAGTTTCTAGACCAGAGGAGAAATTCCTGCATTTAATTTTGTTTTTTTCAAAATAAAAACCGGCCCCAGGGACCGGTTTTATTAAATATATTTATATTCTGCTTTAAAATATTAGCTTAATTAAAAGCTAATTAGAGTTGAAACACCAAATTTAACACCTTTAGCATCATCAGTTAAAGCAAGCAGATCAGCTATACCCATATTGATCTTAAAATTATCACTGATATTTATTCCCATTCCAGCTGCCAGCTCAACATCCTCTCTTAAAGAAGAATAATTAACTCCCAAACGCAGAGGAATAAATTTAGTTTTTCTAAATTCACTTCCTAAAGCATAAATGTTGTCATCCTGACCACCATCATAACTTACACGGGAGTAGTCTGCATAAACTACAGTATTCGGGCTGAACTCTCTTTTCATGCCCAGTCTGTAAACCCGCGGCAGTTTATACTTGATTTCTTTTTTAACCAACTTACCGTCTTCCTCTATGCTGGTTTCTTTAATAGAATCTCCATTACCCTCATATTTAGTTCCATCTCTAGTATATTCATCGGCAGATAATTCACCAATATTCATTGCACTAAAGGCAAAAGTATAATCTTTTTTTGTTTTCATCGCTAAACCGAAATCAATTGCATTTCCATTAGCCGCTCCATCTTCAGTTTGATCAGAATAAAATTCTGCATCTCCTGTATAATTGATTTTATTATCATTCTCATCATAAGTAGCTGTTATTTTATTATCACTACCACCAAACTTATAAATTTCTCCTTCTAAATAATGATATGTAGCTCCAGCATAAACTCCTTCTACATTTTGAGAATTAGTTGCCCAGTCATTAAAGATCTCACGGGCATAACTTAAAGATACATCAGCAGTTGCGGCAGCTCCACCTTTTGTTTCACCAAAATTGATTTCAACTTCTCCTTTGTCTCTTAAAGCATCAAGACTAATCTCCGGAGTATCTCCGGTTAAAATCTCAGCTGCATCACTATCAGTTTCCAGCATTCCTTCTCCCCGGCCATTAACTGCCAGAGCAAAGTTCTTATAATAAATCTGAGTTCCAAAAGCTGTTCTTCCAGCTACAATTAAATCCTCACCAGTTAACTTACTTTCAATCTCATCCTCAGAAAATTCACTGTTATTAAAAACATTATTCCAGATAGAAAGACCATAATTTGCTTTGACAGCAAAATTATTTGCTCTTAAGGACAGACCGGCCGGATTAGAATAGTAAGCAGCTTCGCCTGTCATTGTAGAAAAGTTATCCCCCATTCCGATTGCTTCAGCATCGAGTGCGGCAGAGGCAGTTAATGCTGATGATAAAATAATTGTGATAGTTAGTAAAAATAATAGTGTTTTTTTCATTTTTCTCCTCCTTGTTTTTTTGATATTAATTTTTTTGATATTAAGCTGAATAATTAAAGCAATTTAAAGATATCAGCTTAAAATATATATTCAACAAAAAATTAAAATACCCTTTAAAAAATCCCCGGAAACAGTAAAATCTTGCTAAAACTGTCCCGGGGAAGAGAGTAGTTATTTTTTATTTAATGTGTTCTTCTAAATCACTAATTTTTTCAATACCCATTTCTTCTGCTTTATCTTCTTTCATCAGCAGACAAAAAGTATTGTTTGCGTCTGCATAATCGAGCCAGATAATATTATTTTTTTCTTCATCCCATTCCTTTACTGTCTGATAAGCTTCTTCAGATTCAATAATTTCTTCTTTATAATCCATAGTTGTCATTAAAGTAGTTCCAGTATATTCCCAGTACATATCAATCTCACCTGATTCAATAGCAGGTCTTAAAACTGCAGTTTCCCCGAGACTGGTCCTATCTTCTACAGGATAGCCGTGATTTTCTAAAAGCATGATAGTCATATGTCCTAATATTAACTGTTCTGTCCAGGGTTTAGAAGCAACTGCAATTGTAGGGCCATCTTTTTCTTCAGCATCTTCAGTTAAGAGATCATTTTCTTTTAAAAATTCTTCAGCAACTTTTGCTGGCTCCTCTTCTTCTACAGACACTCTTTTATTCAGTTCAATTTGGGTTTCCTGATCAAGCAGAGGTGGAAGTTCATTAATTAAACTTTCCAGTTCTGGATAGCTATCTAAAATTTCATCTCTTATAGTTGGTGCCGGATTATAGACTGGAAAAAAACCTTTATCATCTTCTAAGATCCTAAGATCCATAGATGCAATTCTTCCATCAGTAGCAAAACCAACTGCTGCATCAACCTTGTTTGAATCTAAAGCTTCATAACCAAGTCCTGTCTGCATTGTATCAACATTATCATCATTAAATTCAAAACCATATGCTTCTTCTAAACCACTGAGCCCATCATCTCTCTCAAAAAAATCAATAGTAGTTGCCAGTCGAATACCTTCTGCTTCTTCTGCAGTTTCTGTTTCAGAATCAGTATTTGTATCCTGAGCTTCATCCTGACCACAACCTGTTAAGACAAGAGCAAAAACTAATGAAAGAACTAATAAAGGAAATACATATTTCTTCTTTTTTAACATAATTTCACCCTTTCTAAAGTTTTTAGCTGTTCTAAAACTGACCTGTGCTATTTTTTAATTATTCTGCAGCATCTTTTCTATAAGATCAAATAAACGGTCAATTACTATCGCAATTACAGCAGATAAAATAGAACCAAGTAAAATTTTCTCGGTATCAAATCTAACCAGTCCAGTAAAAATAAGCTGACCTAAACCACCAGCTCCAATTAAATTAGAAATCACAGCTGTACCTACAGTTATAACAGCTGCAGTCTGTATACCGGCAATAATTATCGGCAGTGCAAGTGGAAGTTCTATTTTATATAAAACCTGGAAAGGAGTCATTCCCATTCCGCGAGCAGCCTCAATTATTTCAGCTTCTACATCATTTATTCCAGCTATAGTATTGCGAACGATTGGCAGCAGTGCATAAATAGTCAGTGCTGTCACAGCAGGTAAAAAACCTGTTCCTAAAAGAGGCAGAAAAAGTGCAATGATAGCAAGACTAGGTAGCCCCTGAGCAACATTAAATACGCCAATAATTGTTCCAGAATAATCTTTCATAATCTCCCGACTAAGAAGAATCCCAGACGGAAGAGCAATTACAAGTGCAATCGAAACAGCAACACCAACCAATTGTAAATGTTCAATCATTAAAGCTATACCTTCATTTAAAAACATTTGCCACATTTCATTCCACATTTATTTTCCCTCCCCGGCTGAACTTCCTTTTAATAAACCAGGTGAGACTAAAAATCTTTTTAAAATTTCCATCAGTATATCAACAGTAATTGAAATTAATGAAATTAAAACCGCTCCATTAACTATCATTTCTGTTTTGGTCCTCACAATTCCCTGATAGATAAGCTGACCCAAATTGCGTTCACCTATAAAAACTGCCAGAGTTGCAATACCAACCATCATCACCAGTGCAACTCTTATACCAGCTATAATAATCGGCATAGCCATCGGCAGCTGAACCTTCCACAGAATCTGTTTTTCTGTCATTCCCATTCCTCTGGCAGATTCCAAAATAGCAGGATCTACCTCATTTAAGGAAGTATAAACATTCCTAACAATAGGGATCATCGAATATAAGACTAAGGCAAAAACTGCACTTCTCATATTAAGCCCAAAAGCAGGTATCGTCATTAAGATACCATAAAGTGAGACACTGGGAACTGACATAATTAAGCTGCCAAAACCCAGTAATGATTTTGCAGTTTTTTCTCTATTTCTAATTATGATTCCCACACTTACCCAGAGAATCAAGGAAAGTGTAATTGAAATTGAAATTAAATACAGATGAGATACTGTGTATTCTAAAATTTTATCCGAATTTTCAAGAAAATATTCAATTACAGCCATCTTAATCCCCCTTTAGTCCTCCTGATTGTATTCGTCACTGATATAATCCTGTATAATTTCCATCGTTATTGTTGCTTTCAGATTATTATCACTGTCAACTATAGGAATTAAAGTTACATCATTTTCTATCATTTTATTTAAGACATCTTTTAAAGAAGCATCTTCTTCTATCACCGGAGTCATCTTTACATGTTTTTCCCAGTCAGCTTCCTCATATTTTTTAAGCCTTTTTAAATTAACATAACCCATTAATTTTTTCTTATCAGCAGTTACAAGAATATATTTCTGTTTTGATTCTTTTAATTTATTCATTACCTGTTCATAACTTTCAGATCTATCTACTTTATAAAATTCTTTTTCCATTACTTCTTTTGCTTTTAAAAGATTCAAGACTTTTAGTCCTCTATCAGAACCAATAAAATCTTCAACAAACTCATTTTTAGGATTAAATAATATATTTTTTGGAGTATCATACTGTATCAGTTTTCCCTGATTCATAATTGCAATTTTATCACCCATTTTTATTGCTTCATCAATATCATGAGTAACAAAACAAATAGTCTTTTTAATCTGCTGCTGCAGCCCTAAAAATTCGTTTTGAAGATCAGCCCTCGTAATTGGATCAACTGCTCCAAATGGTTCATCCATCAGCATAATAGGTGGATCTGCTGCCATAGCTCTGGCTACACCCACACGCTGCTGCTGTCCACCAGAAAGTTCATGTGGATATTTATGCAGATGATTAGCAGGATCCAAGCCAATGATTTCTATTAATTCTTTTACCCTCTTATCAATTTTTTCCTGTTCCCATTCTAATAATTTGGGGACAGTAGCTACATTTTCTTTAACTGTTAAATGAGGAAAAAGTCCAATTTCCTGTATTACATAACCGATCTCTCTTCGTAATTCACTTTTCTTCAGAGAAAAAGCATCTTTTTGATTTATATAAATTTTTCCGGAAGATGGTTCAATTAACCTATTGATCATTTTTAGAGTCGTCGTCTTACCACAGCCAGATGGACCTACAAAAACGCAGATTTCTCCTTCTTTAACTTCTAAATTCAAATTAGAGACTGCCTCTTCTTCAGCTGAAGAATAAGTTTTTGATAAATTTTCTAATTTAATCAATAAAATCCCCCCCAAACAGAAAAAGTGCTACTTATGATAAGTAGACACTTTCTAATCTGTAAATTATTATTTATTTTATTAACCTAGTTCTTCCTTGCTATTAGTATATCATATTGTAAGAATAATTTCAAAGCTCCAATCTTCTTCTTAAATTATATCTATTCACCCTGGTTTTGATTAAGTCTTTTTAGAATTAAATTATAGCCATCTTCACCATATTCTAAAGAACGCTTGACTCTGCTGATAGTTGCTGTACTTACTCCTGTTTCAGCTACAATATGGTCATAAGTATAACCTTCTTTTAACATCCTTGCTACTTCCAGTCTCTGTCCTAAAGCCTTTATCTCCCCAATAGTCGCTATATCCTGAAAAAAATTATAACATTCTTCTTTATTTTCGAGTTTCAAAATAGCTTCAAATAACTGCTCAGTAAATTTATCCTTTATATTTCGGGACAAAGTTTACACCTCTTTCCTAATAATTACTCCCATTCTATTGTTCCAGGAGGTTTTGAAGTAATATCATAAACAACTCTGTTTACTTCTTTAACCTGATTTACTATTCTGTTAGAAATAGACTCCATTACTTCATAGGGAAGTCTTGCCCAATCAGCTGTCATAGCATCATCACTATTTACAGCCCTTAAAATAATTGGATAACCATAGGTCCGTTCATCACCCATGACCCCAACACTTCTTAAATCTGGTAGAACTGCAAATGACTGCCAGATATCACGATACAGTCCGGCTTCTTTAATTTCTTCCTGAACAATAGCATCTGCATTTCTTAAAATTTCTAATTTATCCCAGTCAACATCTCCAATAATCCTAATTGCAAGTCCTGGGCCTGGAAAAGGCTGTCTCCAGACAATTTCTTCAGGTAAACCAAGAACCTCACCTATTTTTCTTACCTCGTCTTTAAAAAGAAAACGCAGTGGTTCTACAAGTTCAAGATCCATTTCTTCCGGAAGTCCACCCACATTATGGTGGCTTTTAATTGTAGCAGCTTTATCAGTACCACCACTTTCAATTACATCAGAGTATATAGTTCCCTGAACTAGATATCTAACATCTGTAATTTTGTCGGCTTCCTCATCAAAAACCTGGATAAACTCATCACCAATAATTTTCCTTTTTTCCTCTGGATCCTTAACCCCTTCCAACCTCTCTAAAAATCTCTTTTTGGCATCAACATAAATTAAAGGAATATTAAACTCTTCGCCAAAGGTCCTTTTAACCTGTTTAACCTCTCCTTTGCGGAGCAGACCGTGATCAACAAAAATACATGTCAGCTGATCACCGATTGCTTTATGTACTATAGCTGAAGCAACCGCAGAATCAACTCCACCAGAAAGACCACAAATAACTTTCCCTTTACCGACCTGTTTTCTAATTCTCTCCACTTCTTCATTAATATAATCTGCCATATTCCAGTTTGCATTTAAATCAACAATTCTAAATAGAAAGTTATGAAGTATTGTTTTTCCCTGTATAGTATGATTAACTTCCGGGTGAAACTGCACTCCATAAAAATTTCTATTAAAATCAGCAATAGCAGCTGCTTCTGTTATTGCCGTCTTTGCAATCACTTCAAAACCAGAGGGTACCTGTTTAACATGATCACCATGACTCATCCAGACCTGTGAATGGTTATCTATTTCTCTGAATAATTTCTTTTGGGTAAAAATTTCTAAATTTGCCTTACCATATTCACCGTGTTCTGCCTTTTCAACATGACCACCTTCTAATAACTGTGCCATCAGCTGCATACCATAACAGATACCTAAAATTGGAATCCCAAGCTCAAATACACCCTGATCAACACCAGGAGCACCGGGAGCAGTTACACTATCCGGTCCACCAGAAAAAATTATAGCCGCCGGATCAATCTCTTTAATTTCATCAAGCTCAATATTATGTTCTCTAATTACAGAATAAACATTAAATTCTCTTATTCTTCTGGCAATTAGCTGACTGTACTGTCCGCCAAAATCAAGAATCAAAACTTTATCGTAATCCATCTAATTCCCCTTCCACTTTTATTTACTAAAGTATACAGTGGAATTACTGTCTTTGTCAAGGCCTCAGCAGACAGATAATATATTTTTAAGACATATATTAAAACTCCCTCCTATTAAGCTATACATAGGAGGGAGTTAGCTTTTAAATAATCAAGCTCCTTTAAAATCAAATGACTATTTGGCTCTTAATCATTTTTTAGAGCGGCCTGAGCTGCTGCCAGACGAGCAATTGGAACTCTATATGGTGAGCAGGATACATAGTTTAGTCCAGTTCTGTGACAGAATTCTATGGAAGAAGGTTCTCCACCATGTTCACCACAGATACCTAATTTAAGATCTGGTTTTTCTTTGCGTCCGAGCTCAACAGCTGTTTCTACTAACTGACCTACACCTTCCTGATCTAATACCTGGAAGGGATCTTTAGCAAATATCTCCTGATCTAAATACTTGCTGATAAATTTGCCAGCATCATCACGAGAGAAACCATAAGTCATCTGAGTCAGATCATTTGTACCAAAAGAGAAGAAATCAGCATGTGCTGCAACTTTATCTGCAGTTAAAGCAGCTCTTGGAATCTCTATCATAGTACCCACACTATATTCAATATTTACATCAGAGTTTTCAAGCAGTTCTTCTGCAACTTCAACAGCATCTTCTCTTAATATTTCTAGTTCTTTTGCAGTACCAACAAGAGGAATCATTATATCAGCTTTAACATCATAACCATCTTCTTTTTTAACTTCTAAGGCCGCAGATATAATTGCTTTAACCTGCATTTTATAAATCTCAGGATAGGTAATTCCCAGTCGACAGCCTCGGTGTCCAAGCATTGGATTCATTTCTTCCAATTCACTAATAATTCGTTTTAATTCTTCTACAGGAATATTCAGCTGTTCTGCCAGATTTTTAATATCTCTATCATTTTGCGGCAGGAATTCATGTAATGGTGGATCTAATAATCTTACGGTTACTGTTTTATTCTCCATTACTTTGAAGATTCCTTTAAAGTCATCTTTCTGATATGGGAATAATTTATCTAAGGCTTTTTTACGTTTTTTCTTGCTGTCAGCAACTATCATTTCTCGAACAGAAATTATTCTTTCACTATCAAAGAACATATGCTCTGTACGACAGAGTCCAATACCTTCAGCTCCAAAATCAACAGCTACCTCTGCATCATGTGGAGTATCAGCATTAGTGTAAACACCCATCTTACGATATTCATCTGACCAGACCATCAGCATTCTAAAGTTTTCTGTTAAATTAGCATCTGTTGTTTCTACAACCCCTGCATAAACTTCACCGGTACTACCATTTAGGGAAATATAATCTCCCTCATTAAATACCCGGTCATCTACAAAAAACTGCCTGGAGCTTTCATCAACCTGTATATCTCCAGCACCTGCAACACAGCATTTACCCATTCCGCGAGCTACAACTGCAGCATGTGAGGTCATACCACCACGAGATGTTAAGATACCATTGGACTTAACCATACCTTCAATATCTTCAGGTGAGGTTTCTTTACGAACAAGAATAACATCTTCACCATCAGCAGCTGCCTCAGCCGCATCTTCGGAGTTGAAATAAACTTTACCTGTTGCCGCACCAGGTGATGCTGCAAGACCTTTAGCCAGCAGATCAGCATTCTCCAATTCTTCTTCTTTAAAGTTCGGATGTAAGAGCTGACTTATATCTTCAGGATCTATTCTCATTACTGCAGTTTCTTTATCAATTAATCCCTCTTCTTCCATATCAACAGCAATGTTTACTGCTGCATCTGCAGTCCTTTTACCGGTTCTGGTCTGCAGTAAGAAAAGTTCTCCCTCTTGAATGGTAAACTCAATATCCTGCATATCTTTGTAGTGTTGTTCTAAGGTTTCAGTTACTTCAATAAACTCATCATAAACATCAGGCATTAAGTTATTCAATTCACTGATATCTTTTGGAGTTCTAATACCGGCAACAACATCTTCACCCTGTGCATTAAGCAGGAATTCTCCAAAAACTTTATTTTCTCCAGTAGCCGGATTACGGGTAAAGGCAACACCAGTACCTGAGTTTTCACCTATGTTACCAAAAACCATAGTCTGCACATTTACTGCAGTACCTAAATCATGAGGTATATCATTGTGATTTCTGTAAGAAATAGCACGATTGTTATTCCAGGAACTAAATACAGCTTTAACAGCCATCAATAGCTGTTCTTCTGGTTTTTGTGGAAAGTCTATGTCTTTTCTATTTTTAATAAGCGCTTTAAAATCCTTAATGATATCTTTAAGATCTTCCACAGTCAGATCAGTATCATTATCATAACCCTTTTTCTCTTTCTTTCTTTCAAGATAATTGTCAAATTCATAGCCGGGAATCCCCAGCACAACATTACCAAACATTTGAATTAAACGTCTGTAGCTGTCATAAGCAAAACGAGGATTAGAAGTCTTTTTAGCAAGACCCTCTACACTTTTATCATTTAAGCCCAGATTTAAAATTGTGTCCATCATACCGGGCATAGAGATCACCGCACCAGATCGCACTGAAACTAAAAGAGGATCATTTACATCACCAAAGTCTTTACCTATTTTCTTTTCTAAGTCTTCTAAGTGGTCAAAAATGCTTTCTTTTAAGCTATCTTCCAATTTTTCACCAATTTCAATATAGTGAATACAGGCTTCTGTAGTGATTGTAAATCCTGGAGGCACCGGTAGACCAATTTTACTCATTTCAGCAAGATTGGCACCTTTACCACCCAACAGTGACTTCATTTCTTTTTTACCTTCTTCAAAGGCATA
>JBKHDA010000017.1:0-37494 GCA_046541575.1 Halanaerobium sp.
TATTAAGTCCTTTAATTATGATTTTAATTGTGGTTCTAACCACACTGTTAAGTATTAGTTCAATCAAAAAAATTAATCTCTCAGATATTAAGGTTGAGTAGAAAGGAGTTTATGATGAGTCAAATCTTAGAAACTAAAAACTTATCTAAAGATTATTTAATCAACAAAAGAAAATTTAATGTCTTAAAAAATATAGATATTTCAATTGAAACCGGTGATTTTCTTTCTATAATGGGTCCTTCTGGTTCAGGTAAAAGCACCCTGCTTTACAATGTGAGTGGGATGGATAAAATGAGCTCTGGTGAAGTTATCTTCCAGGGAGAAAAATTAAGTAAATTGAGTGAAAAGAAATTATCTAATCTGAGATTAAAGAAAATGGGTTTTGTTTTTCAGCAGATAAATCTGCTGAACAGCCTGGGGATAATCGACAACATTATCTTTCCCGCCCATATGGAAGGCAGCAGAGATCCAGAAATGATCAAAGAGAGAGCGGTTGAGCTGATGGAGAAGACTGGAATTATGGAATTAGCGGAAAATGAAATTACTCAGGCTTCCGGGGGCCAGCTGCAGCGAGCTGCAATCTGCAGGGCCTTAATTAATGAACCGCAAATATTATTTGCTGATGAACCAACTGGAGCCTTAAATTCTAAGTCTGCAAAAGAGGTAATGGATGTTTTTCATACAATTAATAAAGAAGGGACAACAGTAATGATTGTCACTCACGATATTCGAGTAGCATCCCACAGCAGCAGAGTTTTATTTATGAAGGATGGTAATATTATCGGAGAAAAAGTTCTGGGAAAATTGAAGGATCTGGATACAGAGCTTAAAGAAAGAGAAAGTGAGTTAAGCAGCTGGCTGCTGGATTTAGGTTTTTAATGAAAATTTGACTTATGAGGTGATATTTTTTGAAATTGGATTATAATTTTTATCAAAAAGATGCAGTTTCAACTGCTAAAAATCTTTTAGGAAAAATTATAGTTAGAAAAATTAATGATGAAAAAATAATGGTTAGAATTGTTGACACTGAAGCCTATAATGGGGTTGAAGATAAGGCATCCCATGCCTATGGTTATAAAAAAACAAAGAGAACTAAAACTATGTTTGCCAGAGGCGGTTTGGCCTATATTTACTTAATCTACGGTATGTATCACTGTTTTAATATTGTAACTGCTGAAGAAGATAATCCACATGCTGTCTTAATCCGAGCAGTAGAGCCAGTTAAGGGTTTAGAGTTGATTAGAGATAACAGAAAAATAAAAAGTAAAAAAATTGAAGACCTAACAAACGGCCCTGGTAAACTTTCAGAGGCATTAAAAATTGACAGAAGCCTGAATGGTATTGATCTGGTCAAAAATAATAATTTATATCTACTTGATAATAATGATCAAAATTTTAAGATTAAAGCAGCTCCCAGAGTAAATATTGACTATGCTGAAGAATATAAAGATAAAAAATGGCGCTTTTATATAAAAGGAAATAAATTTATTTCAAAATCTTAGCTTGACTGCTTATTATTAAAAATTATGTAAACATAAAGGCTAATATTAATTTAATAGAATAATCTAAATATATTATGCAGGATATTTTATCTTTTTGTATAAGCTATTTAATAAGAAATATAAATTTATTTTAAAATAAAAAAGTTGACCATGTAATGTTGTGTCCAATAAGAAAGGGGTTGGTTTGATGAAAATTATTAAGCTGTTAGAACTGGATGAAAATGCTCAAATTATAAAGGAAAAAGAAATGGAAGGTCAGGCTGCAGAACAATTTGATAAGCCCTCTCAAAATGATTTAGAAAAAGATAATATTTCAGGGCAGTGGCTTCTTTTGGATGAGTTATTAGAGATTGATAATAGGTATGTAATTTATCTGAGAAATGAAGAAAATGAAATGACCTGGATTAAGTTGCCTCAAAAATATGTTGAAGAAAATTATTTAGTTGACTATGAACCTGAGGATGAATGTCCATTAGGTATTGATGCGCTAATCAAAGAAGATGGATATCCTATTGGGGTGATAGCTGGCTGTGATTCTATTAAGCAGGCTAAGGTGGATAATAATTTAGATGGTCATAAATATAAAGGTGAATTAGGAATCAAACTGAACAGTAAATACTTTTTAACCTTTAATCAAAAAGATGAAGCATTTAAAGTCGTTAAAACAAATGTAGACTGGGATAGAGGCAAAAGAACAATTTAACATTTCAGGGGCTGTTTATTCAGCCCTTTTTTAAAATTCATAAAAGATTTTAAGACTAAAATCATCAGGAAAAACTGAAAGGATTTGAGAAATTTAAAATGAATAAGAGGTATAGATATAATGGCAGAATTTAAAGATTTTATGAAATTAGATATTCGTGTTGGTGAAATAATTAGGGCCCAAAAATTTGAAAATGCTAATGATCCAGCCTATAAAATTTGGCTTGATTTGGGTGATGAAATTGGAAAAAAGAAATCCAGTGCTCAAATAACAGATTTATACACCCCCAAAGATTTAATAGGTAAACAGGTGCTTGCTGTTGTCAACTTCCCTCCAAAACAAATTGCAGATTTTATATCAGAGGTTTTAATTTTAGGAGTTTACGGCAAAAATGGAGTAGTTTTAATTGAGCCAGAGAGAGAAGTAGAACCAGGTTCCCGCCTTGGCTAAATTATAATCTAATCAAGCTGGATTATTTAAAATTATATACTCCTTATGTTTTATTTGATGAGAAAATTAAATTAATATTCCAGGTTATTGAAAAAATATTTATGCTAAAATATATAAGATTTAAGTAGGTGATTTTATGTTTCTTTGGCAGCTCCAGGATTTTACATCGACATTTTTATCGATTATAAAGGCAAAATTAAAAAATATGAAAATTAATAAAAAGCTGCAGGCAAAAAAGTTTATTTATGGGGAAGATGAAAGACAATATCTTTTATGGTATAACTCACAGACTGAAAAAAGCCGGAATAATATTATTTTCTTCATTCACGGCGGTGGCTGGAATAAGGGGAATCCTGAGTTTTTTAAGTTTGTGGCAGATTATTTTACAAAACTTGGATTTATAACAGTTATGCCTGCTTATAGACTGGCACCCGATCATCAATTTCCTGATCAGGAGATTGATGTTTTTAAAGCTTTAAAAAAGAGTTTTGAGATCTCAAATAATAAACTAGCTAATAGTAAAAATATAATTATTTCAGGTCAGTCAGCCGGCGCACAACTCGGGGCTCTATTACTTTTAAATACAAAACTGCAGCAGCAATATAAAATTGAGAGGGATCGGATTAGTGCTTTTTTATCTATTAGTGGTCCACTAAATCTGTCTCGTCCCTGTCGAACTTTAAGAGCAGAAAAATATTTAAAAACTTTTGTTCCAACCACTAAAAAGAGGAAAAAAGCAAATCCAATGAATTATTTAGAATCCGAATTTAATACACCTATTTTTTGTCTGCATGGAGCAAAAGATCCACTGGTTCCAAAAATACATTCTATTGATTTTATAGATAAAATAAAAACAAAAACTGAGGCAGAAACTAAATTAAAAATTTTTGAAAACAAACATCATTCAGATCTAACAGATTTATTTTTTGAAAAAGGAAAAGCTAATCAGGCATTAAAAGATTGGCTTCTTGAAGTAGATAATTAAACTAAAAAGGAGTTGTTATTAAGATGGTTAAAAGCTCATTATTTTTTATCTTTTTAATAATATTTATATTTAGCTTTTCTTTTTCAATTTCTGCTCAAAAAAGTTTACTAATGGACAATATTTATGCCTATTATCCTTTAGATGGTAATACGGTTGATAAAGGTCCTCATCAACTTAATGGTGAACAAATAAGCAAAGAACGCAGTACAAAGGACAGATTCGGAAACAAAGATAGTGCTCTCTCTTTTAACGGAAAAGAGGGTTCTCTGAAATTACCTGTAAATATCAATCCTGAAAAAATGCCAAAAATCACAATTGCACTCTGGCTCAAAGTTGAAAATCATTCCGAAATCAGCACTATATTTTCAAACAGTGATGGCAGTTTTGCCAGGTCACTGATCATTGATGGTAGAAAAAATAGACCACTTTTATCAGTTACTGCAGGTGAAAATTAAAAAATATACGGGGGGCTAGATATTCCTCAAAATAAATGGGTTTTTACTGCTGTGAGTTGGAATGCTGAAAATGGAGAAGTATCTTTATATTTAATCGATCAGAATAAAAACTTTCGTATGAGTACGACTAATAATATTAATCCTGGCAGAGGAAAAAAGTTTATTAAACTGGGTCAAAATCCTGATAAGGAAGACTTTTTTGAAGGCGCTGTAGATCAGCTTATGATCTGGGATCAAATCTTATCCAGGGACCAAATTAAGTCTTTAACTTTATAGTTTTTAAATAATCACAAAATGCAAAATAATGATGACTTTACTTTGTTTTTATAATATGTTAGTATTATAATATAGTAATGTTATAAAAATAACAAAAAAATTAAGTTATTTTAATTACTCAAAAATTTTTTACTAATTTAAAAAACCAAATAAAAGAGTGATAAATATGGATAAAGGAGAATTAGTAGATAAAATTAACTCATTAACTGCTCAGATTTACAAAGAAATGTTGGGTAAAGGTCCTAAAAGAGTTAGAGCAGCAGTAAATAATGATATATTAGTCATTAGAATAGGACGAGTTCAAAATACTATTTCCGGACATTTAAGCAGTAGTGATAACGGTAGGGAAGCACTTGAATCAGTGGGAAGAAAATTATTTGATTTTTTCGAACAAGATGCCAAAAATAGATATGAAGAAGTTGTTGGAAAGAAAATCAAAGAAATCTATTATGATGCAAAAAAAGTAGAAGGTGAAATAGTTTTAACAGTTATATTTGAAGAAAATATTCTATAATTTGTGGAAGAGTAAAAAGCTATCAATGGATAGTATTTTTATGAACCAGTCTTTATAGAATTAAAAATATTTATTGATAGATTTTTAACAATTATTATTAATTGTTATTCTGAGTCAGTAAACCTTTAATTAGAGGTTTACTGATTTTTTTATTGGCAAATATTACAAATTAATAATTGGAGATGATTATTTCCAAAAAATTTATTAAAATATATATTAAAAAAGGAAGTGATTATATATCAATATGGGAGAATTAGTGGATAAAATAAATTCATTAACTGCTCAGATTTACAAAGAAATGTTTGGAAAGGGGCCTAAAAGAGTCAGATCAGCAGTAAATCAGGATATATTAGTCATTAGAGTAGAACGAGCTCAAAATACTATTTTCAGACATTTAGCCAGTAGTGATAAGGGGCAGGAATTACTTAAATCCTTGAGAAGAGAATTGTTTAATGTTTTCGAAGAATATGCAAAAAAGAGATATGAAGAAGTTGTTAGAAAAAAAGTTAAAGAAATATATTATGATGCTCAAAAATTAGATAGAGAATTAGTTTTAACAGTTATATTTGAAGAAAATATTCTATAGTTTGTTAGTTTATTTTTTTTTTTTATAAAAATAGAAAAATTTGTATTTATTAAGATTAATTACTATTATCAAATGATAATATAGTTATAAGCTTTCTGTATTATAAAAATTATTTCAAAATAATAAAAGGGGGAAGATTAATGTTTAATAAAAAGAAGAAAACTAAAACCAAAGGATTAAGTCTCAGCTACAAACTGATTTTAATTATGCTGGCAATCAGTTTAATACCACTTGCTATTTCAGCCTATTTAAATATCACTGGGAGTGGAAGCGCTTTAAAAGAGGCAACTTTTCATGAGTTAGAAGCAGTAAAAACAATCAAAGCCAATCAGATAGAAAGTTTTTTTGCAGAAAGACAGGGTGATGTTAGTGTTTTGAGTAATACGCCCATTATTAAAGACTCTTTAGAAGATTTTAATCAGGCATTTAAGGCTCAGGGCATAGATGGATCCAGATATGATGTTTTTCTTGACCGCTATAATTCATATTTTAGTACATATGTTGATGAATATGGATATTATGATATTTTCTTAATCAATCAAGAAGGAGACATAGTCTATACTGAAGCAAAAGAAAGTGATTTAGGTCAAAGTTTAAGCAGTGGTCAGCTCAGTGAGAGCAATCTGGCTGAAGCATTTAATAATGGTCTAAATGAGGTTGCATTAGTTGATTATAAACATTATACACCCTCAGATGCACCTGCTATGTTTGTGGCTGCTCCAGTAGAAGATAATGGAGAAGTAATAGGAGTAGTTGCTTTACAGATATCTGATAAGGCTATTAATAACATCATGGGAGAGACCACAGGAATGGGTAAAACTGGGGAGACTTATCTTGTAGGTTCGGATATGTTAATGCGTTCTGAATCTAGATTTTCTAATGAAGAAGATATTTTAAGAAGTGAAGTTGATACAGCTGCTGTTAATAACGCTCTATCAGGTCAGGAAGGAACTGAGATAATCAAAGATTATCGCGGGATTAATGTTTTGAGCTCATATGATAAACTGGATATTCAGGGTCTGGACTGGGCAATTCTGGCTGAGATTGATGAGCAAGAAGCCTTTCAGGAAGTAGCAGCTATGACCCGAAACACCTATATCCAGATAGCTATTATCGCACTACTTGTCATAATAATCGCCTATTTCTTTTCAAAAAAAATAACAGATCCGATACTTAAAGCGGTTGCTATGGCCAAAGAAATAGCAAATGGTAATTTATCTGTTGAAGAACTTAAAATTAAATCTAAAGATGAAATTGGAGATTTAGCCAGTGCTTTAAATACTATGCTGAACAGTCTGCAGAATATTATTGAAAAAGTTCAGAATATAGCTGAAAATTTATCTGCCTCGAGTGAAGAACTTACTGCTTCAGGTGAAGAAGTAGCCACAGCAGCCCAGCAGGTAGGAGAATCCATTCAGATGGTGGCATCAGGAGCAGAAGAACAGTCAGCCCAGGTTGAAGAAACAAACAGTAAAATCAATGAACTTATAGAACAGATAAGTGATGTGGAGGAAATGTCAGTAGAAATGGATAACCAGGCAGATAATGTGATGAACAACATAAATGATGGTAATCAGTCAGTGGATAATTCTGTTAACAAAATAGAAAATGTAAAAGGAAATACTAAAGATGTAGCAAATACAATTAATGGTTTAGGAGAATTATCAAATAAGATTGGTGAAATAGTAGAAATGATTAACGATATCGCAGCTCAGACTAATCTATTAGCCCTGAATGCGGCAATAGAAGCAGCCAGAGCCGGTGAAGCTGGTAGAGGCTTTTCTGTGGTGGCAGATGAAATCAGACAGCTGGCAGAAGAGTCAGAAGAAGCTACAACCCAGATTGGTGGTCTGGTAAAAGAAATCCAGAGTGGTGTTGGTAATGCTGTAGGTAAAATGGATAGTACTGAAGAGGTAGTTAATGATAGTGTATCTGCTATAAAAAATACTGGTAGTGCATTTGAAAAGATAAATAGTGCTGCTTTAAAATTGAGCGATTTAATAGAAAATATTAACCAGCAGTCAGGAAAAGTTAGTACAAATAGTAAAGAAGTAGAAGCAACTGTTCAGGAAATTGCAAGGGTAAGTGAGGAGGCAGCCAGCAACTCAGAAGAGGTAGCTGCAGCAAGTGAAGAACAGAGTGCTTCCACAGAAGAAATAGTTAGTGCAGCTGAGAATCTTTCCGATATGGCAAATGATTTAACAGAAGCAGTAAATAAATTTAATATATAAAATAATCTAGAATAGTTTTTGATAATAGAGGAGAGATTTAGATGAGTAAAGGGCAGGATTATAACAAAAAAATCCCGGAAAAAATACAGGCCAAATGGCAGAACATTGTAGATTTACTTGTTAAAACAGCAGGCTGTTCAGATGCTTTAATCACAAGGTTTGATCCTCCTTTTCTTGATGTTTTTAAAGCAAGTGATAATATAGAAAATATATTTAAAGAAGATATGAGATCAAGGCTCTCAGGACATTTTTGTGAAGAAGTAATCAAAACTAATAAAAAAGTAATGATTGTTAATGCCCTAAAAAACAGCAAATGGAAAAATTCAATTGATGCTCAAGCTGGAATTAATGCATATTTAGGCTATCCTTTAAAATGGCCTGATGAAAAAATATTTGGTACTCTCTGTATTCATGATAAAAAGGCTCATGATTTTTCAAAACATACTCAGGAAACCATGCTGCAGTTTAAAGAGCTAATAGAATCTCACCTTGAGATAATTAATAAAAATCTACAAATGAAAAGAACTAATAATTTAATGAAAAAGAAAAATGAAAAATATGATAATTTATTTAATAAGGCTCCAATAGGTTTTGCCTTTGATATTACTGAAAGAAAAAATAAAGAAGAAAAAATAAGGGAACAAAAAGAAGAATTATCTGCTGCTTTTGAGCAGTTAACAGCTTATAATGAAGAAGTTATAGCTATGAACGAGGAATTAGAACAGTCTTTTGAAGAAATTAATCTACTAAATCAAAGATTTGTTAATATGATTGAGCTTGTATCAAATATGGAAGAAAAAACTTTATTAAGTGAACAAGAATTTTTTTCTAATTTATTAGAGCATGCTGTAGAAATAGTCCCAGAAGCTGATTATGGGAAGATATGTATAATAAATAAGCAGGGTGACTGTAAATTTATAGACACAGTTGGTCATAATATTAAAATTTTAAAAGATATAAATATTGATAAAGAAATTTTAATTAATAAGAGAAATAAATTTGTTAATAATACTAAAAATTATTTTTTTAATATTGATAAAATGGAAACTGAGAAAAGAAAACTATTTTTAAAGGCATTAAAACCAATTAAAGAGTCGTTATATATCAATATTAATGTTGATGGTCAGCTCATTGGTAGAATAGGACTTGATATTAAAAAGGACAGCAGCAAAAATTTTAGTGATATCACAAAAAAAGTTTTAGAATCCTTTTCAACACTAGCTTCTTCATTTTTTGCTTTTAAAAGATTTGAGGACCTGCAGACCAATTTTACTAAAGAGTTAATGACTTCAATTATTAAAATTATGGAAATGTATGACCTCTATACAAAGGGACACTCTGAAAATGTTGCAAAAATAGCTTCAGCTATAGCTAAAGAGATGAATCTTTCTAAACAAACAATAAAAAACACCTACTGGGCAGGTCTGGTTCATGATATAGGCAAGCTACTTATACCACTTAATATTATAAATAAAAAAGGAAAGTTAACTGATAAAGAATATGATTTGATCAAAAAACATCCGGTTTGGGGTAATAAAGCCCTGGTTGGCTCTGAGATATTAAAACCAATTGCAAAGTATTTACTGCACCATCACGAAAGATGGGATGGTAAAGGCTATCCAGAAGGCCTAAAAGGAGATGAAATACCTTTAATTTCTCAAATACTTGGAGTAGCAGATGCCTGGGATGCTATGTTGTCTAAAAGAGCTTATCGTAATTCGTTAAGTTATGAAAAAGCTTTAGCCGAAATCAAAAATAATAAAGGAACTCAATTTTCTCCTCAGGTAGTAGATGTTTTTGTTGAAATTGCAGAAAATGATAAAATTGAAGAGCTTAAAGTAGATGTTTTAAATAATGAAATTAATAGTTCCAAAAAAGAAAATCATTTCTTAGAAAGGAAAGAAGAATATGAAGAATTATTCGAAAAAGCAGAAGAAGGAATAGTAATTGTGGATCAGGATTTTCATATTGTTAAAGCAAACAACTATTTTATTGATATGTTTGGATATGATAGGCCACACATTATAGGAGAAAATATTAAAAAAATAGTACCAGAAAATAGAATTGAAGAAACAGAAAACTATATTAAGAGATTAACTCTAGGAGAAAATATAAATGCAGAAACAATTAGAAAAAAAGATAATGGTGAAATGATCAATGTTTCAATCCAGTCCTTTCCTGTTTCTTTAAAAGGAGGTAATATGGGATACTATATTATCTATAGAGATATTACTGAACTTGAAAGAACCAAAAATAAATATGAAAATATTAAAAATAGATATAAAGCACTTTTTGAAAATGATAATACAGTGATGTTAATTATTGATCCTGAAAGTGGCGAAATAGTTGATGCCAATCCTGCTGCCGTGAATTTTTATGGCTGGTCTAAAAATAAGTTGACTTCAATGAAAATCACAGATATAAATGTTTTAAATAAAGAAGAAGTAAAAAAAGAAATGCTGGAGGCCAGAGATAAAAACAAAAATTATTTTAATTTTAAACATCAAGTTTTTGGTGGAGAAATTAAAGATGTAGAGGTTTACAGTCAGCCAATACCATTTGCTGAAAAAAAATATTTATATTCAATTATTCATGAAAACACAAGATCAATTAGAGAAGAACAGTGTTAGATTTCTGGTTAAATAACATTCATTCAATAAACCATTTTGCTGCTTGAGATAATCCAATAATCTTAAAAGTTGACAGCTGACAATATTTCTGCTAAACTTTTATTAAATTCAAAAAATTTGAGATGGAGGATGAGAGAATGAAAAAGAAGAGTAGAGAAGAGAATAGAGATGGATTTTTTGGTGATTTTGGCGGCAGTATTGTACCACCAGAATTAGCTGATGTTTTAGAGGAATTAAAAGATGCATTTTATGAAATAAAAGATGAACCAGAATTTAGAGAAGAACTTGCTTATTTGTTTAAAGATTTTGTAGGTAAACCAAGCCCTTTATATTTAGCTAAAACTCTGACTGAAGAAGTTGGAGGCGCTAAAATTTACTTAAAACGAGAAGATTTAAATCATACCGGTGCCCACAAAATTAATAACTGTATTGGTCAGGCTTTACTTGCCCGCAAAATGGGTAAGAAAAGAATAATTGCTGAAACTGGAGCCGGCCAGCACGGTGTAGCAACAGCAACAGCCTGTGCGTTATTTAATATGGACTGTATCATTTATATGGGAGAAGTGGATACCAAAAGACAGGCTTTAAATGTTTTTAGAATGGAACTCTTAGGAGCTGAAGTTAAAGCAGTAACAGCTGGAGATGCAACCTTAAAAGATGCTGTTGATGAAGCCTTAAAAGACTTTGTTCAGCATGCTGATGATACTTATTATATGCTGGGATCTGCAGTTGGACCAAATCCTTATCCAACTATGGTTAAAGAATTTCAGTCTGTTATTGGTAGAGAAGCCAGAGAACAAATTTTAGAAAAAGAAGGTAAATTACCTGATTATCTGGTAGCCTGTGTTGGTGGTGGAAGTAATTCTATTGGCTTATTTGCTCCTTTTGTAGATGATGAGGAAGTAAATATCCTGGGCATTGAACCGGGTGGTAAAGGTGATAAGCCGGGAGAAAATGCAGCTCCTTTAACCTACGGTAAACCTGGAGAACTGCACGGTTTTAAAAGTTATGTCCTTTATGATGACCAGGATGAAAGTGTTATTTCTCATACTCATTCTATTGCCGCTGGCCTTGATTACCCGGGAGTTGGACCTGAACACAGTTATCTTAAAGATTCAGGACGGGCTAACTATACAACCGCCTCTGATCAGGAAGCTTTAGATGCTTTCCACTTGCTATCTGAAAAAGAAGGTATTATTCCCGCTTTAGAAAGTGCACATGCTATTGCTGGAGGAATGAAAATAGCTGCAGAATTGGATAAAGAGCAAGTTATAATCATCAATCTTTCCGGACGCGGAGATAAAGATGTAGCTCAAATTAAAGAATTACATGAAAATGGTAAATTAAAATAATATAGCAAATTAACACCTCTATTTTTCCTAAAAATAGGGGTGTTTTTTAGTTATAATTTCAGGCTTTAAACCACTAAAGAAATTAATTAAATTATTTTTTTATATTACTTGACATTACAAATAAATGATATTAGACTGTTAAACAAGCTACTTGTGTATACAAATACAAGTAGAATTTTTCATTTTAAAGAGATTTTAGTTAAATTAGTTAAAAACGATTTTAAAAATTATTAGCTCTGGGAGATTAATCGTCTGCGTTTTATGAATGGAATTCCTCTTATCTTAGAGACCTCATATATTCCGGTTAAATTTTTAACAGAATTTAAAGAAACTGAGCTGAAGCAGGACTCATTATATAATCTTTTAAAGAAAATAATAAGGAGTGTTGTAAATACTTAAATGGATAATAATATAAAAAAGTTATTTAAGATGTTTATTACTTTTTTTAAGATAGGCCTTTTTACCTTTGGCGGCGGTCTGGCGATGATTCCTATTTTCGAAAAAGAGTTTGTTGATAATCAGGGATGGATAGAAAAAGATAAACTGGTTAATGCTATTTCAATTACTCAAACTGTTCCGGGTTCTGTTGCCATAAATATGTCAATCTTTTTCGGTTATAATATTGCCGGTTTTGCCGGAGCTGTGGTTGCTGCATTAGGTGTTGCTTTACCTTCATTTTTTGTAATTTTAACGATTGCTTTAGTTTTTAGAAATTTTAATGATTTAATAATTGTCCAGAATATATTAAAAGGAATTCGACCGGCTGTAGTAGGTTTAATTATCTATGCTGGCTATGATCTTTCTAAATATATCGACTGGACTCCTTCATTAGCAGCAACCATTAGTTTTGTAATAATTTTAGGACTTGTTTTTACTGTAAATCCAGCCTTTCTAATTCTGATGGCAATTGTTTTTGGTTCAATTTCACATAAGAAAGACCTCTTTAAAAAGTTTAAAACTAAAATTAAGGGTAGTTATAAAAAAGTTTATTCAGAATAAATTAGATAGTACAGTTAAAATCAAACTATTTATTTAGAGAAAACTAAAATTTTAAAGATTTATTTAGGATAATTAAAATTAACTTAAAAAGGGGTAAAATAGATGCTGGAATTGATTACTACTTTGATGTCTTCATTTTTTAAAGTCGGGTTATTTGGCTTTGGTGGCGGTTATGCTATGGTCTCACTACTGCAAAAAGAACTCGAAAAATACGGCTGGCTGACAATGCAGGAATTTGTAGATATTATTGCCATTGCTCAGATGACACCAGGAGCAATTGCAGTAAATAGTGGTACTTTTGTTGGTTTTAAGTCATCTTCAAGTATCTTAGGAGCATTGATGGCTACAATTGCAGTAATTGCACCTTCATTTATCCTAGTTTTACTGCTGGCTCATTATTATAAGAAGGTAAAAGAATCAGATTATATTAATTCTGTAATTAGGTATATCAGACCGGCAGTTATTGGTTTAATTATCATAGCAGCACTCTCATTAGTTAAAACAAGTATTATTGATCTGCCGACATTTATAATTTCTGCTGCAGTAATTGGAATCATGATCAAAACAAATGTCAATCCAATAGCACTTATTGTAGCTGCTGGAGTTTCGGGAGCATTAATTTATTAATAGATTGATTGTTTATGTACTTAATTTAATATTTAATTTTAATAAAATCTGAAGATGATTTTGATAATTTAATTATATAAATAGAGGTGGAAGCAGTTATGAAAAAAGTAGATTTTAATCAGGTTTTAAATGACTATAATGAAATACTGCCCAAAGGAGTATTTTTAACAACTAAAAATGGAAAAGAAGTTAATACAATGACAATGGGCTGGGGAACTGCAGGCTTTATCTGGAATCAAAATATTTTAATGGCACCTGTTAGAAAATCACGCCATACCCACAAGTTGATTGAAAACAGCGATTATTTTACAGTCAGCGTACCCTTAAACGATCAATTAAAAAAAGAACTGCAGTTTTGCGGAACAAAGTCAGGTAGAGATTATAATAAAATCGAAGAATTAAATTTAGAACTGGCAGAGGTTGAAGAATCTGAAGTTCCAGTTATTAAAGGAAATGATCTGCATTTTATCTGCAGGATTAAATACCAGCAGGATATGGTTAAAGAAAACTTAGATCAGGATATTTTAGAAAAGAAATATCCAGATAAAGATATGCACACATTTTATTACGGAGAAGTTGTGGCAGTTTATAAAGAAGAATAAAGAGAGGCGCTAGAAGCAAAAAGTTTTCGTTTAAATGGGGATTTGATCAGCTTTTTAATTTATGAGGCTTTAATAAAAGTGCTTACAAGTGATACAATTTGCTGATTTAAGCTCATTTTAGCGAAAACTTTCTTTTTTTAAGTAAAAACTTCGTAAAATTATGATTTTACGAAGTTTTATTAAGGGCTTAAAATTTATTAATTAATTATTAAAATCACAACTAATATTATTTATCTCTTTTTATATCTCATATCTCAAGTTTACTAAAGTTTTTGGGATATCAAAAAAAATAAAAAGTACCGGGTACTTGAGAAATTTTTCCAGGTACCCGGTACTGATGATTTCTAAATCTCAAGCTCTTTTATATTTTCTTTTAAATGCTCAGCTGAATCTTTAAATGCTTTTTCCTCTTTTTCAGAAAGCGGTAGTTCTAAGACTCTTTCAATTCCATCAGAGTTAATTAAAGTTGGCAGACTTAAACTCATATCTTCAACTCCGTAATATCCTTTCATCAAAGATGACACTGTTAAAACGGCATTTTCATCTCTTAAGATAGCTCGAGCAATTCTGGATACCGCTAAAGCTACAGCATAAAATGTAGCACCTTTTTTCTCAATTATCTCATAAGCAGCATTTTTAACCTGTGAACTAATTTCTTCTAATTCATTTTCCCTGCAGCTATTATCACAGATCGGGCAGTAGTTTTCTATCTTTGTGCCGGCAATATTAGTTAAACTCCAGACCGGAACCTCACTATCACCATGTTCTCCAATAATATAACCGTGGACATTACTTGCTGCAACTCCACAGTTTTTACTTAATAATGATCTAAAACGGGAACTGTCAAGCACTGTTCCAGATCCAATAACTCTATTTGCCGGAAATCCAGAAAGTTTATAGGTTAAATATGTCAAAATATCAACCGGATTAGTAACCACCAAAATTATACCATCCTGATTATATTTAGTTATTGAAGAAACAATATTTCTAAATATACCTGTATTCTTTTTAATTAAATCAAGCCTTGTCTCACCGGGCTTTTGAGCTGCTCCAGCAGTAATTACAATCAATTTAGCATCTGCCAGATCCTCATAATCACCGGCATAAATATCAACAGGATTAACAAAAGAAGCTCCATGCCTTAAATCCATTGCCTCTCCTTCAGCCTTATCTTTATTGACATCTATTAATACTATTTCTGAACCAACCCCCTGAACCATCAGAGCATAAGCTGTTGTTGCTCCAACTCCACCTGCTCCAATGACGGCGATCTTATTTGGGTTTAAATTATTATTCATCTTATATCACCTCATAAAGTATTATCTATCTCAATTATTTTTCCTTATTTATTAAGTATAACATTTTAATCAGGAATATAAGGTTAAATGTTTTACAGCTGTGAAATAAAACTCTATAACCAGGTACAAAACGGCCGATTTGTACCTGATACAAACTTTGATACCAACTTATTATAATATTACTTGATTATTCTTTTTATATTCCTGGTAACGCCTGTGGACTGTTGATTTGGAAACATCATACCCGAGGCCGCGCAGTGTCGCTGCTATATCTTTAAAAGTTAAATCAAGTTTTCTTAAGCGAATAATTTCTTTTAAAGGAACTTCCTTGCGGTCCCGACCTCCCTGATCAATATTTTTTAGGTTATCTGCCGGATTAAATTTCCCTTCAGCAATTTTATTTTTCATAGCTCTGCTGATATTCTGATTTCTTAATTCCTGCTGATAATTTTCTACTACTGCTAGAATTTCTAAAATCATTTTTTCCAGATCATTTAAAGCAATAGCTCCTTTATCGGCCAGTGTGTGTATTTCAGCTCCCATTTTTTCTACCTGATGAATTAGAGCCATCTTGGCATTACCCCGTCCCAAACGGCTGCTGTCCTGAACTAATAAAATTTCTGCTTTTCTTTTTTTAATTAAATCTAAAGCTTCTATAATTCCCGGTCTGCTCTTATCAAAACCACTTTCTTTTTCTTCTACAGTTTTTATAATCTTTAACTCATTTTCCACAGCATAGCTTAATAGTTCTTCTTTTTGCCTCTTTAAGCTTGTACTCTGACTTTCTTTTTGGGTGCTAACTCTGGTATAAATAATTGTTTTTTTCATAGCTAATCAGCCTTTCTGTATTTATATAATATTTATCTTATGTATTGTATGAAAATATTATAACAAATAATATTAAAAGTAAAAATGATTGCAAAACAGAAATTAATTCCGAATTACAACCATTTTTATAACTTTTTGTTTATTACTTTCTAATTTTAATCTATAATTTCTGCACTAGTTTATTGGTATTATTAATTCTTTGCCAGGAGTAATTACCGAAGAATTTATATCATTAATTTTTTTAATATCATAAATTATTTTTCTTAAATCAACATTATTTGAGTCGTAATAATGAGCAGCAATTGACCAGAGAGATTCTCCACTTTCTATTTCATGGCTGACAAAATTACCACTATTTTCTCCAGAGCCAATTAGAGAAAAAATAGAAATAAAAATGATACTCAGCATTATTATTCCGACTGCAGCAGTTAAAAAATGTTTAAAAATTGATTTTTTCTCTTTATTTTCTGTCTTAGCCCCCTGATAATTTAATGTATAAGTATTTAGACCATTCATAAATAACCCCTCCTGTTATAATATAAACACCTGTACTAAACAATTGTTTGTTATTAATATTATAGCAGTACGTATGTTCAATGTCAAGGAATATTTGAACGATTGTTTGTCTATTTAATGAATATATGTTATAATAAAAGAAAAATTGAATGGAGGAATAATTATGGAAGATCTATCTAAAAGACAGCAGAGTATATTGCAATTTATCATAGATGAAATTAAATCCAAAGGATATCCCCCCTCTGTTAGAGAAATTGGGAAGGCTGTTGGACTTAAATCTCCTGCTTCTGTTCACAGTCACTTAAAAACTTTAGAAAAATTAAATTATTTGCGCAGAGATCCTTCCAAACCAAGGGCTATTGAAGTAATTTATAATAATGGTCAGGATACTAAAAATGATAAGGAAATGATTAATATACCGGTGGTTGGTAAGGTTACTGCAGGTGCTCCTATTCTGGCAGAAGAAAATGTTGAAGACTATTTCCCCCTGCCTTTAAGCTATTTAAAAGTAGGAAACAATGATCTTTTTATGCTTAAAGTTAGTGGAGACAGTATGATTGAGGCAGGAATCCATGATGGTGATTTTGTTATTGCCGAAAAACAGAGCTATGCCGAAAATAATGAGATTGTTATTGCCTTACTTGAGGAAGAAGCAACAGTAAAGCGCTTTTTTAAAGAAGAAGATCATATCAGACTACAGCCTGAAAATCCGGCTTATGAGCCAATTATATCTAAAGATGTAAAAATTCTGGGTAAGGTAACTGGTTTATTTAGAAAATTTGACTAATTTTTAATTAAAAAATAAAAAAACTAAGCAGATTAATGCTTAGTTATAAAAATGCAATACTATATTAAATTATATTACTAAAAATCTATCTAAACTAAAAACATATTTTAAAAATTATAATTCTCCGCTGCTGGATAATTCTTTTATCCGATCAGCGGCTTTTTTTATTAATTTAAAATCATGCCAGCTGTATTTTTTCATATTTTCATTTCTTAGTAAATAAGCAGGATGAAAGGTCGGTAAAAAGTATATATCTCCTCTTTTAAACCACTTCCCTCTTACATTAGTTATTGATTCTTCCGGATCAATTAGATATTTTGTGGCTGTTGAACCAAGGGTCACAATAACTTTAGGCTCTATTAGTTCAATTTCAGCTCTGAGTATTGATACACAGGCTTCAAATTCGTTCTGATTGGGCACTCTGTTACCTGGAGGGCGGCATTTAATTACATTTGTAATATATAATTCTTCTCTTTTTAAATTAACAGCATCTAAAATTTTATCCATTAATTTTCCGGCCCGACCAACAAAAGGGCGCCCTAAACGGTCTTCATTGGCTCCCGGTCCTTCACCAATCAGCATGATTTTATTTTCGATATTTCCTTCTCCCATTACCACCCCATTAGCTCCTTCGCGCAGCTGACAGCGGTGGCATTTTAAAGCCTCTTCTTTCAATTTTTGATAATCGTCACTGGGGTAAGAAAATAACTGCTGGATTCTAAAATTTCCCTGCTGATCAAATAACATCAAATTCCTCCCAAATATAATTTCAAAATATTTTTATCTAAAAATGACAAAAGAACTCCATCCAGACTATACATTGAATGATAAGTTTCACTTTCACTCTGTAAAATCCTGATATTCATCATCTGCAAGCGCTTTAAATAAATTTCGAGCACTGGCCGCCTCCATAACTGCTTTAATATAATTACCCCTTTCATAATAAACATAACCTTTTATTAAATGGGAATACTCATTTTTCTGCATTGATAGGGCCTGATTGGCATATTGAAGGGCTTTGTCATAATCTGGAACCTCAATTAAAGCTGCTGCTGCATGATTTAAAGCCCAGAGGTTATCTTGATCAATCTCATAAATATATTCAAATAAGGAAACAGCACTTTTATAATCTTTATTAATTACTTCTTTAAAAGCAGCATAATTTAAAAGCAGTAAATTGTCATGATCCTTATAATCTTCCCAGTCTGCTAGATATGGAGAAACAGCAGCGTTAAAATCTTCTCGACTAACACTGCTGCCAAAAACATCTATAATATCATATGATTTTTTTATTTCTCCTGTATTAGCATAGGCTACGGCTAAGGTATAATTTAATATTATGTCATTAGAGTTATTTTCCAATTGAGCCTGAGTTGTTTTAATTAATTCTTCCCAATTGTAATTTGACTCAGCAGCTGTATTTAGAGAAAACAATACTGTTAATGTTATTATAATTAATATGATAAATAATTTTTTCTTCAAGAATTAATCAACATCCTTTTTATATAACTTGCTTATGCTCAATCACTTATTTTATTCTTCCTCATCCAGATTAAGAAGACCACTTGTTTTTTCAACTGGAGCAATAGTAGAAATAGCGTGTTTATAAATCATCTGATCCCGCTGATCACTTCTCAAAATAACTGTAAAGTTATCATAGGCTTTAATTCTGCCTTTTAACTGATAACCATTGACAAAATAAACAATAACCTCAATGTCCTTTTCGTGAACATTTTTCAAAATGTGATCCTGATAATTAATATTATTATTACTCATCTCTGCAGCCCCCTTTTATATTTTTAAAGCTTCTTATATTATAAATTCAATATTATTTTGAAAATTCCTGCAAAGATAGTTTAAATATTACTATATTAATTAATTATTATTCGCTAAATCCTTAAAATATGAATTACCACTGCCAAAATAAGATTGTAATTGATAATAAATATCGTTAGGGGAGCGAACTCCAAAACCAGTATAAACAGCTTTTCCATCTTTGAAAACCTTGGAGACTGGAACAGAATTGATTCCATAGCGCTCGAAGATCTCAGGAGCATCTGTTAATTTAAGTTGATAAAGTTCTAACTGGGGAAAATCACCTATCACCTGATTGATATTTTTTTCTGCTATCTGACAGTACCCACAGCTATCATTTGAAAAAAGCACAAAAATTGCATCCTTTTCTTTTAAAAGACGGTCAAATTCTTCTCCATTAGAAATCAATTTCTTTTCGTTTTTGGTATTCCTGTTCATAATCTTTTTCTCCTTTTATTAATTTCAGCATAATCTCTAAAATATTTTCCTGGTCTTCATTTTCGATATTAAAAACTATTAAATTTTCTTCTTTGCGCAGCCAGGTAAGCTGTCTTTTTGCAAAATGTCGGCTCCGCTTTTTGATCTCATAAACAGCTTCCTCCCTGGTGATTTCTCCATTAATATGAGAAATTAGTTCCTTATAACCAAGTGCCTGCTGGGCTGTATCACTTAATTTTTCGTATTTGTTTAAAAGAGATTTAACTTCTGCCAATAGTCCGGCTTCCATCATTACATCAACTCTTTTGTTAATCCTCTGATAGAGATTTTTCCGGCTTCTGATTAAAGCAAATTTATAAGCACTGTAGCGGGGTGGTCTCTGCTGCTGTTTTTCCTTATAATAGCTTTTTGTTTTCCCTGTCTGTTCAAAAATTTCTACAGCCCTGATAACCCGTCGCAGATCATTTGGATGCAGTTTTTCTGCTGTCTTTTTATCTTTTTTAGCTAAAATTTGATGTACAGCTTCTGTACCCTCAGCTTCAGCCAGATCCTCTAAATCATGACGCAGCTGATAATCCGGCTCAATTTCTGGCAGCATAAACCCTTCCAGTACGGCTCTTAAATAGAGATGAGTTCCTCCCACCAGCATCGGAATTTTAGCTCTAGACCTGATTTCTTTTATCCTTTGATCACAGTCATCCTGAAACTGAGAAACAGAATAATCTGCTTCAGGACTTAAAAAGTCTATTAAATGGTGTTTCACAATCTCTCTTTCAGCTGCAGAGGCTTTTGCTGTACCAATATTCATTTCTTTATAAATCTGCATTGAATCAGCCGAAATTATTTCTGCATCAATTTTTTGAGCCAACTCCAGTGATAATTCTGTTTTACCAACTGCTGTAGGCCCTGTTAAAACAATTAAATCTCTCATTATCTACCAAGTCCTTTTTCTATTTCTTCTCGGCTGATATTAATCATAACTGGCCTGCTGTGGGGACAGCGATATGGATTTTCTGTTTTATATAAATCTTTAATCAGCTGGATACTTTCTTTATTAGTCAGCGGCATTCCAGCCTTAATTGAAGATCTGCAGGCTAAATATTCAAGCATTTTATGCTGGATTTCAGCAGCAGATTTTGCCTTCCCCGCTTCTGCCAGTTCTGCTATCAGCTCTTCTATAATATTCCTTGTCGGCTTATTTTTCAGTAAAACAGGAACTTCCTGAATTAAAATAGTATTATTGCCAAAATCACTAAAGTCAATACCTATTTCTCTGATTTGCTCTTCATATTGACGGACAATCTCCCTCTCTTCTGCTGATAGTTCAATTTTAACCGGCAGCAGCAGTGACTGAGAAGCTTTATCTTTATTATTAAATTCAGTATAAAATTTTTCGTATAAGATTCTCTCCTGAGCATTATGCTGATCAACAATTTTTAAACCCTGGTCTGTTTCAATTAGAAGATAACTATTAAATATTTGTCCTAAAAATTTAAAGTAGCTTTCTTCTGCTTCTACATCTGCCAGAGAATATTTTTGGCTTTCATTTTTTTCTATTGTCTGCTTTAAATCTTTTTTCTGCTCTGAAATTTTTCCCTGAATCTGACTGCTCTCACTGCCGTAGTTAATATTTTTTTGAAAATCTTTTCTGCTGTATTTATCGGAATCTGAGGCTCTATATTTATTTCCCCTGGAATAATTGTCATTTTTACTGCCTTTTTGAGGCTTATAGTCTTTTTGTGAGGATTTCTGTTCCCCTAAAGCTTGATTATCATTATCTGTCTTTTGCAGATTAGATTTTTCCTGGTCATCTTTTTCTGCAAAAAGCTGATTTCTTTTAATATTTTTTTCAGTTTCTTCCTCATTAGCATCATTTAAATTTTGATTCTGCTTTAATTTAATCCTGGCAGTAGGATCATTCTCCTTTAAAGTCCTGCGCACAGCTTTTTTAATTACATCAAAGATAATCTGACTGCGGCTAAATTTGACCTCTCGTTTAGCTGGATGGACATTTACATCAACTAAAATTGGATTAACTTTGATAAAAAGAAAAACAATTGGTCTTCTGTTGGGATCAATTAATTTATTGTAGGCTGTTTCTACAGCTTTTGCTGTTAGATTATTATAAATCGGTCTTCCGTTAACAAAAAAGAGCTCATGACTTCTGCTGGAGCGGCTTAATTCCGGTCGACAGAGATAACCGCTCAGTTTAATATAGCGGTCTTCAACATCAATTGGAATTAAATTATCGGCAATTTCACTGCCGTAAACAGCATAAATGGTATCTTTTAGTTTGCCATTTCCGGGAGTTGATAAAATTTGCCGGCCATCATGATAAAGTTTAAAACTCAAATCACTGTTGGCAGTAGCTTCAGCGCTTACAATTTTACTGATGTGGGAAAACTCAGTTGTTGTAGTCTTTAGATATTTATAGCGAGCAGGGGTGTTATAAAATAAATCCCTGACAGTAATTTCTGTTCCTACTGTTGATCCTACAGGCTTTTTGTTGATTATTTCTCCACCTTTAAGTTTTATTTTTACAGCCTGATCACTGTCCTGATGACGGCTGATCATTTCAACTTCTGCCACCGAGGCAATACTGGCCAGAGCCTCACCTCTAAAGCCGAGGCTGTAGAGAGAATAGAGATCATCGATATCTTCAATTTTACTGGTCGCATAGCGGTTAAATGCTGATTCTATATCATCAGCCTCAATTCCGTGACCATCATCTTTAACTTTAATTAATTCTCTGCCACCATCTTCAATTTTAATTTCAATATTTTTAGCCCCGGCATCAATAGAATTTTCAATCAGTTCTTTAACTATTGAAGCAGGTCTTTCAATAACCTCACCGGCTGATATTTGATTTGCTACACTTTGAGGAAGCTGTTTTATAATACCCATCTTAATTCTCCTCTTCTTTTAAATCCTTTTTTAATTTATATAAAAAGTTCATAGCATCCATCGGAGTCATATCCAGAATATCCTGTTCATTTAATTTCTTTAAAACAGGATTTTTTTCTGTATTAAACAAAGGCAGCTGCTGATGTTTATCATCTGCTACTGTTTTTTCTAATTTACGGAGAGGCATCTTATTATTTTCCTCAAGCCTCTGCAGTATCTTTTGAGCACTAATAATAATTTCCTCCGGCAGCCCTGCCAGACGGGCAACCTCTATTCCATAGCTGTCACTTGCTCGTCCTTCAACAATACGGTGTAAAAAATGTACCCCATCACTATCTTCTTCAACCAGTACATTATAATTTTTGATACCCTGATACTCATCTTCAAGTCTGGTCAGTTCATGGTAGTGTGTTGCAAATAAAGTTCTCGCACCAATACGCTCTGGATTATTGAGATATTCACTGACAGACCAGGCAATAGAGACTCCATCATAGGTGCTGGTACCACGACCAACTTCATCTAAAATAATTAAGCTTTTTTCAGTGCTGTTATTAACTATATTAGCAACTTCATTCATTTCTACCATAAAGGTACTCTGTCCTGTTGTCAAATCATCACTGGCTCCAACTCTGGTAAAGATTCTATCTGTTAATCCGATACTGGCTTCTTCTGCCGGTACATAGGAGCCAACCTGTGCCATTAAAACAATCAGGGCAACCTGGCGCATATAGGTAGATTTACCGGACATATTGGGGCCGGTAATAATAATAAAACGCTGATCACTCTGGTTTAAATAGCAGTCATTCGGGACAAACTGCTCTGAAAACATTTTTTCTACTACCGGGTGGCGTCCATTTTTTATTTTAATTTCTGCTCCATCATTAATTTCCGGACGTTTATAGTTATTTTCTATTGCCAAATAAGAAAAAGAAAGTAAGACATCTAAACGTGAAATAATTGCTGCTGTCTGATTAATTCTTTCTACTTCTTCTGCAATTTTTTCTCTAATTTCTACAAATAATTTATATTCCAGGTCATTAATCTTTTCTTCAGCCCCCAGAACCTCTGATTCTTTTTCCTTTAATTCGGGGATAATATAGCGCTCACTGTTGCTTAAAGTCTGTTTTCTCTCATAACGGTCCGGTACCTTATCTGTATGAGAGTTTGTTACTTCCAGATAATAACCAAAAACTTTATTGAAACCTACCTTAAGTGTATTAATTCCTGTTTTTTCTCTCTCTTCTTTCTGCAGAGAAGTAATCCAGTTCTTACCACTGCTGACTAATCCCCTTAACTCATCCAGTTTTGAATCATAATTATCGGCAATAATTCCACCTTCGGTTATTGTAGTCGGCGGCTCTTCTTTAATTGCATCATCTATTAGAGTATGAATATCTTCTAAAAGATCAAAATCCTGCTTCATCTCAAACAGCAGCTCACTTTCCAGCTCAGCCATTAATTCCTTAACAGCCGGTAACTTAGCCAGGGAATTTCTTAAAGCAATCATATCCCGCGCATTGGCAGACTGATAGGTTATTTTACTCATAATTCTCTCTAAATCATAGATTTCTGTTAGCTCAGTTCTCAATTTTTCCAGGATCATATAATTATCTAAAATTTCAGCTAACGCATCATGCCTTTTTACTATTTCTTCTTTCTGAATTAGCGGCTGGTTAATCCATTTTTTAATTTCTCTCCCACCCATAGAGGTAACTGTCTGATCTACAATTGACAGCAGAGAACCTGAGCGCTGATTATCTCTAATAGTGGAAGTCAATTCTAAATTTCTACGGCTGGCTGAATCTAAAACCATATAATCTTCTAAATGATATGCTTTTAAAGCTGTGATCTGATTGACTGTTCTTTTTTGAGTTTCAGCTAAATAAGAAAGTACCTGGCCGGCCGCATAAACAGCTGCTTTCATTTCTTCACAACCAAAGCCTTCAAGTGATTTGAGTTTAAAGTGGTCTAAAAGACCCTGATAAAGGCGTTCATATTTTTTATCTTTTAAAATGTTTAAAGTAAAATTATAAGTTTGCTGCAGCTCAGCAATCAGATCTGAATCTGCAGTTTTCTCGTCTAATAATATTTCCTGTGGAGAAATCCTGTTGATCTCATCCTTCAATTTATCACTATCTGCAGCTGAAAATTCTGTTAAATAAAATTCGCCTGTTGAAATATCAGTATAGGAAAAACCATAATAATCACCAAATTGAAAGGCTGCAGCCAGGTAATTATTTTCATTTTCAGCCAGAATCTCATTTTCAATAACAGTACCCGGTGTTACAACTCTGATCACATCTCTTTTTACAATACCGCTGCTTTCTGACGGATCTTCCAGCTGTTCACAAATTGCTACTTTAATTCCGTTTTTGATAAGTTTTTCAATATATGAGGCAGCAGAATGATAGGGAACTCCCGCCATTGGTATTTTTTCGCCTCCACCTTTGTTGCGGGAGGTTAGAGCAATATCAAGTATTTTAGCAGCTCTTTTAGCATCTTTACCAAACATTTCATAAAAATCTCCCAGACGGAAGAATAAAATTGAATCCTGATATTTATTTTTTAAATCATGATACTGCTGCATCATCGGTGTTAATTCAGCCAAATTAATCCCTCCAAATATTCTATAAAATAAGATAAAACCTGAAAGATCTATTAAATTATCCTTCAGGCCCAACTTTGTGAAACATTTATCCTGTACCTGGTACAAAACAACAGTTTTGTACCAGGTACCACAATATATTAAATTACTTTTCCTTCTAAGGTCCAGCTTTTTGCACTTTCAATTTTCACCTTCACAATTTTTCCAATTAATTCTTCGTTTTTATCAATAAAACAGATCTTATTGGTGGAAGTTCGGCCTTCGAAAACTTCTGGATCACTGCTGCTGGGTCCGGTTACTAATATCTCCTGGGTTGTTCCAATCAGCTTCTGATTTTTATCATAACTAATTTTATTCTGTAAATCCATTAAACGATTTAATCGTTCTTTTTTTACTTCCTCTTCTACCTGATCATCCCTGCGGGCAGCTGGTGTACCACTGCGGGGTGAATAAATAAAAGTATATGCCATATCAAAATTTAATTCTTTAACCAGCTCGATTGTCCTTTCAAAATCTTTTTCACTTTCTCCAGGGAAGCCAACTATAAAGTCTGTTGATACAGCTGCTTCTGGAATTTCCTGCTGTATTTTTTTAACCCGCTCTATATAGTATTCACGAGTATAGCCGCGGTTCATTTCTTTGAGCACTTTGTTGCTTCCAGACTGAACAGGTAGGTGAATATGATTGGCCACCTTATCCAACTTTTTAATATTTTCTAATAATTGATCTGAAAAATCACGCGGATGAGAGGTCATAAAACGAATTCTTTTTAGTTTTTCAACTTTATTTAACTCTTCCAGTAATTTAGGAAAAGTGATTTCTTTTTCTAAATCATTTCCATAAGAATTGACATTCTGTCCTAAAAGAGTAATTTCTTTAACACCATCTTCAGCCAGCCGCTCAGCTTCTTCAACAATTGAAGCCACCGGTCTGCTGCGCTCTCGTCCTCTAACATAGGGGACTATACAGTAGGTACAGAAATTATCACAGCCCTGTATAATTGAGATCCAGGCTGAATGTTTTGATTCTCTCTGGGAAGGTAAATCTGGAATTAATCCCTCTTCTTCATCCCAGACTTCAACCACTCTATCTCTTGTTTCTTCAATTTTTTCAATTAAATTTGGTAGATGGTGAATATTATGAGTACCAAATATTAAATCTACATGGCGGTATTTTTTATATACCTCATCAACAGGCTGATCCTGCTGCATCATACAGCCGCCGATACCAATAATTAAATCCGGATTTTCTCTTTTATACTGCTTGAGCTCTCCTAACTTGCCAAATACTTTTAATTCCGCATTTTCTCTGATAATACAGGTATTTAATAAAATTATATCTGCATCAGCTAATTCATCCGTATGCTGATAACCCATTTCTTCCAGCATACCGGCCAGTCTTTCTGAATCATGTTCATTCATCTGACAGCCGTAAGTTATTATATTGTAATATTTATTTTCACTCATTATTTCACTCCTGTTTATATCAATACTATTCGTTTTAATCAAAATTTTTGAGTTCTTCTAAACTATCATTTTTACCCATTACAACCAGGCGGTCACCCTCAAGGATTTTATCTCCGGCACCTGGAGAAACATTTAAATTATCTCCCCTCTTGATTGCCATTACATTTACATTAAACTTTGATCTAAATTCTAAATCTTTAAGTGTTCTACCGACCATTTTATCTGTGGCAATAATCTCTATAACACCATATTCCGGTGCAAATTCTATATAATCTAAAACGTTAGATGAAATCAAATTGTGAGCTATTCTTGCTCCCATGTCACGTTCAGGATAAACAACTCTGTCTGCTCCAACTTTGCTTAAAACTTTTCCGTGCAGTGTATCGGGAGCTTTTACAATAACATAAGGAACTCCCAGCTCTTTTAAAATTAAGGTACATAAAATATTTGCAGAAACATTATCACCAATACTGACGACTGCTACATCAAAGTTTCTGACACCCAGAGTTTTTAAAGCTTCCTCATCTGTGGCATCAGCTTCTACTGCATGAGTGACCTGAGTTGAAATTGACTGTACTCTTTCTTCATCCTTATCTATTGCCAGTACATCATAACCATTATCAGCCAGAGTTGTAGCAACACTGGAGCCAAAGCGCCCCAAACCAATTACAACGAACTGTTTCATCTAAATTTCCTCCTGTCAAATAAACTCATATTAAATTAACCTACCATAACTTTTTCTGTTGGATAGTGGTAGGTTCCTTTTCGCTGTTTTTCTCCAATCGCCACTGCCAGAGTTAGGGGACCAACACGACCTGCAAACATAGTAATTGTAATTAAAACTCTACTTATCTTTGATAACTGTCCTGTAATCCCGGTTGATAAGCCAACTGTACCAAAGGCAGAAACTGTTTCAAATAATGCATCTATAAATTGAAGATCTTCTATAATCAATAATAAAGTTGTCACCAGAATAATTAGTGCTGCAGCAAGCATTGTTATAGTTAAAGCTTTGTAAATGATCTGTCTTTCAAATCGCCGATTATAAATTTCCATGTCCTCTTTACCGGTAATCATATTTTTCATGGTTACCAGGATAACACTAAAAGTCGTGGTTTTAATACCTCCACCAGTTGAACCCGGAGAAGCACCAATAAACATTAATATAATAATCAAAAATAATGATGATTGTTTTAAAGCACCTGTTGGAACTGTATTAAATCCAGCTGTACGGGGGGTCACAGAAAGAAACATTGCTCCCAGAGTTTTATCCAGTAAAGGTAGTCCATTAAAAGTATTATTATATTCTAAAACAAAAAATGATATAGTCCCAAATATTAATAATGCCAGAGTCATTACTACAACAATTTTTGTCTGCAGAGTTGTCTTTCTAAACTTAACCCTTTTATAGGCTTCCATCATCACTCCAAATCCGATACCACCAAGAATAATAAGGCCCATAATAACAAAGTTAACTGTAATATCTCCTGTAAATCCTTCTAAACTATTGCCAAAAAGATCAAAACCTGCATTATTAAAAGCCGAAACAGCATGAAAAATAGCTAAATAAACTGAGCGCCAGAAAGGATAATCCTGACTGAAGCGCAGAAATAATATTGCTGCTGCTGTTCCTTCTATGGCAAAGGTAAACCCTAAAAGATACTGGACTAATCTTACCATACCCGATATTTGATACTGATTTAAATCTTCCTGAATAATTAATCTTTCTTTTAAACTTATTTTTTTACCAACTATAAAAGCAAATAAAGTAGACATCGACATAATTCCGAGTCCACCAATCTGGATTAAAAGCATAATTACAGTTGAACCAAAGATAGTAAAGACTTCCTTTGTATTTACTACAATCAGACCGGTCACACAGGTAGCTGAGGTAGCTGTAAATACTGCATCTACAGCATTCAAGCCCAGGCCGTCAGTTGTTGCAACTGGCAGCATTAAAAGCAGTGATCCGAGCATAATAATTACAAAATAGCCGCTCACTAAATATTGAGCTGGTGTTAAATTTTTTTTCTTTAAATTCATTTGTACCCCGCCCTTATATCTTATTCGAAGTTATTATACTATAATTAATTTTGAAAGTAAAATAAAAACTGGGGTTTAAGCCCCAGCTTCTAAAAATATTTAAATATAAGTAATATTAGCCATCATATGGTTCGAACATATCTTTACCTACACCACATTCAGGACAGGTCCAGTCATCTGGAAGATCTTCAAAAGATGTACCTGGCTCAATTCCACCTACAGGATCTCCTTCTTCTGGATCATAAATGTACATACAAACTGTGCACTGATATTTCTGCATATTAAGTCTCTCCTTCCTTATTCTTATATTTACTTAACTAATTATAAAACAAAAATAGCTTAAATGTCAAGTTTTTACTATTTTAAAGATACTCGATATTTCAGAGTAGATAGAGATTACTTAAACTTATAATTATTATCATTTAGAAATTTAAAAGTCAGATAATATCTACTATTTAATTTAACTAATATCGATTATTCCCTATTAAATTGAGCTTCCAGACTTAAGATAAAAGTAGTTCCAATTTCATCACTATCTTCAACCCAGAGGTCTCCATCATGAGCTGCAATTATTTCTTTACTGCTTGATAGTGGTAAATCATCTCCATCAATATTGTCTTCTGTAATCATTGCTGAGTATTTATTGAAGATTTTCTGCTGTACATGCTCAGGTATTCCACCACCCTGATCTCGTACAGAGATCATCACATTTTTATCATCATTATAGGCACAAATCTTAACCTCGCCCCCGTTAACAGTATAATGAATGGCATTTGAAAGCAGTGAATTTAAAACCCATAAAATTTTATTACTGTTTACAATTACTTCTGGAATATTTTCTTTTATATCCTTTTTGATAGTAATATTTTTATCTGCTGCCATTTCTGAGACACTGTCCACAGCAAAATTAATCAGATTATTAACATTTAGTGTTTCTTTTTCAGAAAGGGTAAATAAGTTTTCTTTGTCTCCTCTGGTGATTTTCTTATGATAGGCATCTAAAATATCACTGCGGCTGATAACTCCTACTAACTTTTCATCTTCTTTAGAAAATACAGATATTGTTTTAGCTTTAATATTATTGATAATTTCAAGTGCCTTAATAATACTATCTTCCTGATATACTCTAGTAGTCGAAGGATAAACAATTTTTTCTATTTTCCGCTTTTCAAGATTTTCTGCATTCTGATTTTTATCAATATAATTCATCAGATTACGATAACTCATCATCCCGATATATTCGCCACTTTCCTCTTTCAGCACCGGTACATAAGAAACAAAGGTACCTTTATATAATTTTCTGGCATCTGCTATTGTATTTGTATCATAAAGAGTTAAAGGAGTACTGCTCATCACATCTTTAACCTTAATATTTTTAATAATATTTGCTTCATCAATTACACTTAAATCAATACCTCTATTCAATAATTTAGTAGTGTAAATATTCTTCTTCTGAAACTTACCAGCAGCTATTGTACTGACAATACAGGTAACCATCATTGGTAAAAATATACCAATGTCTCTGGTCATCTCAAAAAGAATAATAATCGAGGTTAATGGTGCATGTGCGGCTCCGGCAAAAACTGCCCCCATACCAACAATTGCATAAGAACCCGGCCCGGCACTAATATTTGGGAAAATTGAATTAATCAGCATCCCATAGGAGCTGCCGGTCATTGCGCCAATAAATAAGGAAGGAGCAAAAATTCCACCTGAAGCACCACTACCAAGAGTAAAATCAGTGGCCAGTATTTTCCCGACCATAAAAGCCAGAGTTAAATAAAGAGGAAGACTGCCGTTTAGAGCCTGTTCCATAATTGGATAACCGGTTGAATGTATTTCGGGGATCTGAAAGGCCAGAATTGCAATTAAAAGTCCACCGAGTGCCGGTTTTAAATACTCCGGGAAGTTTAACTTTTCAAAAAAATGTTCCATACCATAAAGTGAATTTTCATATGAAAGTGCCACTGCAGCAGCGACAATTCCCAGTCCTAGATAAAAAATAAATTCCCAGTTGCTGACAAAATTATGAGTAGGAATATTAAACATTGCTCCCCGCTCTCCAAAAAAATGGTTAGCAACTGCACTTCCAGTAACAGAAGCCACAACAACAGGCGAAAAGTTACTCAATTTAATATTTTTTAATATAACTTCCAGGCTGAAAATAACTCCGGCCAGAGGTGCATTAAAAGTACCTGAGATACCAGCAGCAGCTCCAGAAGCTAAAAGAATCTCTACACTATCAGCATTTAAATTAAAAAACTGCCCTAAGGCTGAACCGAAACCCGCTCCTATTTGAACAATCGGCCCTTCTCTACCAGCAGAACCACCGGAACCAATTGTTATTGCAGAAATCATTGCCTTAAAAGGAGCAACTCGAGCTCTAATCTTACCTGAATTTAAAGCTGCTGCTTCCATTACTTCGGGAACTCCGTGTCCTTTAGCTTCGGGTACAAAAAAGTAAATTAAGGGGCCAACTATTAATCCTCCAACAACCGGAGCCAGTAATCTGTGATACCAGGGCAGTGATCTGATTGTTGGAATAAAATTAGCTCCGGCATCTGTACCAAAAAATATATGTTTTATTATTGATATCAGATGATGGAATAAAACTGCCCCAATTCCTCCAATAAAACCAACTAAAACAGCCAGTATTATTAGAGCTGTAATTTCTGAGTTTTTAATGTAATTAGAAATTAATGAATGAATTTTATAATAAATTTTTAATGAATTTTCTTTTAAATTCATCGTTTCACACTCCTATTTAGATTGTATCTTACAAAAATAAATTATACCACAGTTTTTTCTTAAATACATCTAGTTTAACTAATATATCACAAAAATTTCTTAATTTAGTTGAATTAATATAACTTTTTCGAATCAATTAAAAAATTATTCAATATTTTAATCTAATATTAATCTTACTAATTTATAATACACTCAAATAATAATTTTTTATATAAATAGAAATTATTAGGTTTTAATTAATAATATTATTATACTGTGAAAAGTCTATTTAGATAATTTAATTTTTATGATTTCTATCATTTTTGTAATCTTAATTTTAAAATATAGGAGTTTAGACTTTTTGCAGTATAACTTAATATTTATATTCATTTTGATCAGGGAGGTAATAAAATGGGAATGGTTAGAAAAGAACATCAATTAGATAGAAATATCAGCTTCTTTGCTGCTTTTTCTATTGGTACGGGGACAATGATTGGAGCAGGTATTTTTGTGCTGCCAAACATTGCTCTGGGAAATGCTGGTCCAGCAGTTATTTTTTCATTTTTACTTGGAGGAATTATCTCGATGGCCACTGCTTTTAGTATGGCCGAACTGGCAACAGGAATGCCAAAAGCTGGAGGCAGTTATTATTTTATCAGCAGATCAATGGGGGCGTTAATTGGTACAATAATCGGAATTGGAACCTGGATGGGACTGGTTTTTAAAGGGTCTTTTGCTCTGGTAGGACTGGCCGAATATCTTAATATTTTAATTCCAATACCAATTTTAGTTATCGCAATTTTTGGAGGTTTAATTTTATTATTTGTTAACTACAAAGGAGCTGAAAACAGCAGCTTTTTACAGAACATAATAGTTATCGGTTTAATTACAATTTTAACAACCTTTATAATCTGGGGTATATTAAATATTAAAGGTGAAAATTTGAAACCGTTTCTGCCCTTTGGTTATGGATCAATTCTGAATACAACAGGCCTGATATTTGTATCCTTTCTTGGCATCACTCAGTTAGGTGCTATTTCAGAAGAGGTTGTAAACCCGGAAAAAAATCTGCCGCGAGCTTTTATTGCCTCTGTGGGCTTTGTCACATTATTATATATTGGAGTTATGCTGGTAGTTTCCGGTTTATTTCCTATAGGAGATATTTTGAAAAGTCATGTACCTTTAATTGATGCTGGAGAATTTCTTGCCGGCAGCCCCGGCAAAATAGCTCTAATTGCAGCCGGTTTTTTTGCAACTGTTTCTACTGCCAATGCAGCTCTGCTTTCTTCTTCTCGTTTTCCATTTGCAATGGGTAGAGATAATTTAATGCCGGAATGGTTTGTAGAAATACATGATCAATATGGAACTCCTTTTAGATCTATTATTGCTACAGGCTTTACAATGATTATTTTAATTATTTTATTTAATGTAGAACAGCTGGCTAAATTAGGTAGTGCCTTTAATATCTTAATTTTTGTACTTTTAAACTTTTCAGTTATTATTTTGCGATTCAATCAAAAGGACTGGTATGATCCAGATTTTAGAGATCCTTTTTATCCGGTTACTCAAATAGTTGGAATTGTAGGAAGTCTGGCTTTACTGCCCAGCCTTGGTTTACTGCCCCTTCTTTTTACAGCAGCAGTGATTTTAGTTGGTACAGGCTGGTTTGTTTTTTATGGTAAGGGACAGGCTCTACCAAAATATAATCTTTTTGATATGTTGGAAGCAGAAGATATTAAAGAAACAATTAAAAGTGAAGAAGGTAAGGTGCTGGTTCCTCTTTCCAATCCTGAACATGAAACTGATCTTTTAAATATGGCGAATTTATTTAGTGATCATATATTGGGAATGCATGTTGTTAAAGTTCCTCCTCAGACAGGACTGGCTGCAGCCAGAGACAGTCACCAGAGTAAAATATATCAGGAAGATCTAAAGCTGGAAAATAAATTTGAAGAGTTTTCTAAAGATCATCTGGCTCAGCTGGAATATCTTGAAAGCTTCAGCCATAATATAGCCAGTGCAATCAGCAAGGCTGCAAACAATGATCAAATAAACTTAACTCTAATTGGCTGCCCCGAGAAAATTGAATCTATAAATTCTTTAGATAGTGTAACTGAGGAAATATTGAAATCAATTAGAAGTCATATTGGAGTTTTTAAGGGTAAGTTTCCAAAAAAATTAGATAAAATTATGATTCCTTTTGGTGGTGGAAATAACAGCCTTTATGCTTTTTATCTTGGCAGAAAAATTGCTAAAAGAACTGGTGTTAAAATAACCCTCTTAAAAACAATTAATCCTGATCTCGATGCAGAAATAAAAGAAAATCAAATAAAGGCAGTCAAAGAAGAAGCAAAAAATTATCAAGAAGAATTTAATATTGATTATATAATTAAAGAAAATTATTCTATAGAAGATACGATTATTAGAGAATCCAAAAAATTTGATTTAATGATTATGGGGGATTCTAATGAGAGATTCAGAAAAGATGTTTTTGGAAATATTGCCAGAAAAGTAACTTGTAATATTGATATTCCTACCTTACTGGTAAGACGCTATAAAAAATATTCGCGAGAAAGTATCTTCTCTAAATTAAATTTTATCTTTAAAAAAGATAAAGATAAAATTGTTGAATATAACAAACCAAATTATTAAGATTCAAAAAGACCACAGTCTTTTAACTGTGGTCTTTTTGACTTAAACATCAATTGTCTGCGCAAGTTCTGCATTATTAAAAATGAATTCTTTTCTTAAAGAAGCATTTGAGCCCATAAGTCGGGTGAAAATATCATCAGCCTCAATCTCATCATCAATTTCAACTTTCTGCAGGACTCTATTTTCGGGATCCATCGTTGTATCCCAGAGCTGTTCTGGATTCATTTCTCCCAGACCTTTGTATCTCTGCAGAGAAAAACTGCTGCCTTTATTCTCAGCTCTAAAATCTTCTAATTCCTGGTCACTGTATAAATAATGGCTCTTTCCTCTTTTGGTCACCTTATATAATGGTGGTTTAGCCAGATAAATATGTCCATTATCGATCAGTTCCGGCATATAGCGGTAAAAGAGAGTCAAAATTAAAGTTGCAATATGAGCACCATCCACATCAGCATCAGTCATAATTATAATTTTGTGGTAGCGCAGTTTTTCAAGATTAAAATCTTCTCCAATTCCCGCTCCTAAAGCCGTAATAATTGAAGCAACCTCATTATTATTTAATATTTTATCAAGTCTGGCTCTTTCCACATTTAAAATTTTTCCTTTCAGCGGCAAAATCGCCTGAAATTTACGCTCTCTTCCCTGTTTTGCAGAACCACCTGCAGAATCACCCTCAACAATAAACAATTCACTTTTTTCGGCCTTTTTGCTGCTGCAGTCTGCAAGTTTACCGGGAAGTGAATTGGAAGAAAGGGCTGTTTTCCTCTTGGTTAGTTCTCTTGCCTTTTTGGAAGCCTTACGGGCTCTGACGGCCTGTACTGCCTTATCAATTACTTTTTTAGCAAGATCCGGATTTGTATCAAAATATAAGCTTAAATATTCATAGACTTCACTCTCTACTATACTGCGAATTTCGCTGTTTCCGAGCTTAGTTTTAGTCTGTCCTTCAAACTGAGGCTCAGGTAGTTTAACATTGATCACTGCTGTAATTCCTTCTCGAACATCCTTACCATTAAGAGAAGAAATTTTTGCCGGCAGCTGATTATTGTTTTTGGCAAAATTATTGATAGCTCTGGTTAAAGCTGTTTTAAAGCCTGTTAGATGATAACCACCATCAATTGTATTAATATTATTTGCATAGGAAAAAATACGCTCATTGTAGCCGTCATTGTACTGGACAGCTATTTCAACCTCATAATCATCAGGTTTTGATTCAAAATAAATAATATCTTCATTAATTACATTGCGGTCCTTATTTAAAAATTCAACAAAAGCCTTAATTCCACCATCATACTGAAATTCTTCTTCTACTACCTCTTCTCCCCGTTCATCTTTTAAAATTAGGGTTAAATCCTTATTTAAATAAGCTGACTCCTGCAGGCGGTGAGCAAGATTTTCGTATTTAAATTCTCTGGCAGTAAAGATTTCCGGATCCGGTTTAAAACGAATTACTGTTCCACTGCGGTCAGTGCTGCCTATTTTCTTCAGCTGATCAACAGGAATCCCCTTTTTATAGTGCTGCTGATATTTATTACCCTTCCAGTGAGTTGTAATTGTTAGCTCTGAAGATAGAGCATTAACAACTGAAACACCAACTCCGTGCAGTCCACCGGAAACCTTATAGCTGTTGTTGTTGAATTTACCTCCGGCGTGCAGGGTTGTTAAAACCACCTGGACGGCCGGCAGTCCAGTATCCTTATGAATATCAGCCGGTATACCTCGACCAAAATCTTCTACAGTAATTTCTTCTCCTTCGTGAATAGTAACCTTTATCCGATCACCATTACCTGCCAGAAATTCATCTATACTGTTATCAACTACCTCCCAGACAAGGTGATGTAATCCTTTAATACCAGTACTTCCAATATACATTCCCGGTCTTTTGCGAACAGCCTCCAGACCTTTAAGCACCTGTATCTGATCTGCATTATAATCTACATTATCAAAAAGTGTTTCCATCGATCTTCACCATCCTCCATTTCATTATTATAACAAAGAGATTCTGAGAATGCCAGTCAATTCAGCTTTAAATTTGCAAATTCTATGAGAAGAATGATATTATAAATTAGCAGAAAACGATTAATTTGAGAGGAGATCGATAATGAAAGAAGAAATTTATCCAATTGCAATTGAAGATAAAATGAAAGATGCTTATTTAAATTATTCCTTAAGTGTAATTATCGGCAGAGCTCTGCCTGATGTTAGAGATGGCTTAAAACCCGTTCATAGAAGAATACTTTTTGCCGCCCGTGAACTGGGGCTGCTTCACAATCGCCCCCACAAAAAGTCTGCCCGCCTGGTCGGTGAAGTATTAGGTAAATTCCACCCTCATGGTGATAGTGCAGTTTATGATGCTATGGTCCGGATGGCCCAGGACTTCAATCAGCGCTACCAGCTGATTGATGGTCACGGTAACTTTGGTTCTATTGATGGTGATAGTGCTGCCGCCATGCGTTATACAGAAACAAAATTAACTGAAATCGCAGAAGCTCTTTTAGATAATATTGACGAGGAAACTGTAAATTTTATTGATAATTTTGACGGCAGTCTGCAGGAACCGGAAGTTCTGCCATCTAAAATCCCAAATCTTTTAGTTAACGGTTCCAGCGGGATTGCTGTTGGTATGAGTACTTCTATCCCTCCTCACAACTTAGGAGAGGTTATAGACGCTCTCATCCACCTGCTGGACTATCCTAATGCCAGACTGGAGACTATTATTAAAAACCATCTGCCCGGTCCTGATTTTCCAACAGGTGCCGCTATAGTTGGTAATGATGGTATCAAATCAGCTTATGAGACCGGTAAGGGTAAAATTACCTTAAGAGCCAAAAGTAAAGTTGAAAAAGAAGGCAGACACCAGAATTTAATTATTACAGAAATCCCCTATCAGGTTAATAAAGCAAAGTTAATTGAAGAAATAGCTGAGCTGGTAAACAAAGGCAAAATATCTGCTGTTTCTGATCTGAGAGATGAATCTGATAAAAAGGGAATTAGAATTGTAATTGAGTTAAAAAGCAGTGCTGATCCGGAATTAACCTTAAACAGGCTTTATAAGTACACCAATCTGCAGACTAACTTTCGGATTAACCTTTTAGCACTCAATGATAAAAAACCTGTTGTCATGGGTCTGCTCGAAATTTTAGAACACTTTTTAGATTTTCGCAAAGAAGTTATTAAAAACCATACTGAATATAATTTAAATAAATCTGAAAACCGCTATCATATTTTAGAGGGTTTAAAAAGGGCAATTGATGAGCTGGATATAGTAATTCAGGTAATCAGAAATTCTCAATCTAAAAAGGAAGCAAAAAATAAATTAATTAAAGAACTGGATATTTCAGAAAAACAGGCTCAGTCGATTCTGGAAATGCAGCTGCAGCGTCTGGTAGGTATGGAGTTTGAAAAACTGGAGGCTGAAAGAGAGGAGCTGGCTGAAAAGATTAAGTACTATAAAAATATTTTAAACAATGAAGATCAGTTAAATAATGTGCTGAGGGAAGAAC
>JBKHDA010000018.1:0-36212 GCA_046541575.1 Halanaerobium sp.
TAATGATGGCAAAAAATTTAATTTTTGAAATAGGAACTGAAGAAATGCCGGCTGCCTCTATGCAGAGATTCAGAGAAGATTATCTGAAAACTGCAGCAGCAATTTTTGAAAATAATAATTTAGAATATAAAGAAATGAATGTTTATTCTACTCCAAGAAGACTTGTGCTGGCAGTAAATGATTTAGCTGAAAAACAGGAAGATCAGCGTGAGATTGTTAGAGGTCCTGCAGTAAATATTGCCTTTGATGACGATGGAAATCCGACTAAAGCTGGAGAAGGGTTTGCCCGCGGTCAGGGAGTAAAAGTAGATGATTTAGTGGAAAAAGACGGATATTTATATGCAGAAAAAGTAGAAAAGGGTAAAAATACAGCTGATATTTTAGCTGAGATCTTAAAGAAGATTGTTGACCAGGTTCCTCTGCCAAAAGCTATGCGCTGGGGTAGTGTTCAGATGGAATTTATTCGCCCTATTAAATGGCTTTTAGTTTTATTTGGCTCAGAAAAAATTGAGCTGGAAATAGCAGAAGTTAAAAGTTCTAATTACAGTGTCGGTCATCGCTTTTTAAGTGACGGCAAAGTAGAAATTAACAGTGCTGAAAATTATTTTTCTGCTTTAGAATCTGCTTCTATAATAGTAAAACAGGATAGAAGAAAAAAAATAATTAAAGAAGAAATTGCAGATCTTAAACTTTCAGCAGAAGCAGTAATTAAAGATTCCCTGCTGGCGGAAGTGATAGATCTAATTGAATTTCCAACAGCTTTTAAAGGGAGTTTTGCTGAAGAATATTTAGAGCTGCCGGCAGAAGTTTTAATTACAGCTATGGAAAAACACCAGCGCTATTTTCCCGTAATGACTGCCGATAATCAGCTGCAGGCAGAATTTATTGGGGTGCGTGATGGAGGTAGAGAATATCTTGATGAAGTGATTTCAGGTAATGAGATGGTTTTAAAAGGAAGACTGGATGATGCTCAATTTTTCTTTGCTGAGGATCAGAAATATGGATTTTTAAATAGAAGTGAAGATATTAAGGATATAGTATTTCAAAAAGATATAGGAAGTGTTTATCAGAAAGTAGAAAAGCTGCAGCAGATAACTGCCAGACTGGCAGAACTCTTAGATTATGAGCCTGCAGAAAGAGAAATGGCAGTTAGGGCAGCTGAACTCTGTAAAAATGATCTGGCTACAGAAATGGTAAATGAATTTGCAAATCTGCAGGGACTAATGGGTAAAGAATATGCCCTTTTAGAAGGAGAAGCTGAAGAAACTGCAGCAGCTATTTTTGAGCATTATCTGCCTCGTTTTGCCGGTGATAAATTACCTGAAACTAAAAGTGGTACAGTACTGGCAATGGCCGAAAAATTATTTAATTTGAGCAGTCATTTTCTTTTAGGGAATATACCAAGTGGTTCTCAGGATCCTTTTGCTCTTAGAAGACAGGCTACAGGTCTGTTGAGAATTATTTTAGATAAAAATTTAGAAATTGATATTGAAGAACTGATTCGGCTAGCAATGGAAATCGTTGCAATAAATCCAGATAACCTTGATTCTGCTGCTGTTGAATTAAAAGAATTTATTAAGCAGAGGCTGGAAAACTTACTTGCAGAAGAAGATATAAGGTATGATATCATTAATGCAGTAATTAAGATCAATGACCAAGATCTGCTGGATTTATATCAGCGAGCCCACAAATTAATGGAATTTAGATCTGAGAACTCCAGTTTATTTGTTGATTTGATTCGAGGTTTAGTTAGAGCCAAAAATATCAGCGAAAAGGCTGAAAATAAATTGGAGATTGATGCAGGATTATTAGTTGAAGATGAAGAAAAAGAACTATATAAAGCATTTAATCAGAGAGAAGCAGAAATTAAAGAATCTTTTGCTTCCAGCCAGTATCAAAAAGGTTTCTACCTGCTGGTAGAATTAAAAGAATATATTGATGCATTTTTAGATAATGTAATGGTGATGGTTGATGATTCAGAAGTTAAGAATAATCGTTTAGCTTTATTGTCCCGGATTGCAGATCTGATGTCAGAAGTAATGGATATTGAAGAGATAGCTTTAGATTAAAATATCAAAACTATATGGGGTGAGCATTATGAGTAAAGAGCAGACAGTTATTTTTATTATTTCAGATTGTACTGGAAAGACTGCTAAAAACTTAATGGAATCAACCGCCGGACAATTTCCTGACTATGACTTAGAAATGAAAACATTTCCCTTTGTCAGAACAAATGAAAAAATTGATGAAATATTAGAAGAAGCAGAGGAAAAAAATGCAATAATTGCTTATACATTTGTTAAAAGTGAAATGAGAGCTCATTTAAATCAGAAGGCTGAAAATTATGGTTTGGAATATGTCAATATGATGGAAAAGCCCTTAGAAATTGTTTCAAACAGATTAAACAAATCTCCAGAAGAGGAATTTGCTCTTAAATATCAATTAGATGAAGCTTATTTTAAGCGTATTGAGGCGATGGAATTTACCCTGCAATTTGATGATTTAAATGAATCTAAGGGTATTGCAGAAGCAGATATTGTTTTAGTCGGTGTATCCAGAACTTCTAAAACCCCGCTGTCTGTTCATTTATCCTATCTGGGTTATAAAACAGCCAATGTACCTCTGGTCCCAGAAGTAGATATTCACCCTTCAGTGCTGGAGAATAACGATGATAAAGTTGTTGGATTAACTATAGATCCCGAGCTTTTGAATGATATTCGTATTGAAAGGTTGAAAAAAATGGGGCTTGGTGATGATGCAACTTATGCAGCTAAGGAAAGAATTGAAGAAGAATTCAAATATGCAGAATCTATCATGAATAAAATTGGATGTCCAGTTATTGATGTTACAGATAAAAATATAGAAGAAACTGCTGTGGAAGTACTTTCATATTTCAATGATTAGGAGCTGATTTTATGTTCTCCAGAGCTGAACAACTGGAATGGGAAAAAGAGAAACTTTCAACTGCTGCCTGTTTGAGTTCTAAAAGTAAAGGAAGATTAAAAAAAGAAGATAATTGTGATATACGCACTATTTTTCAGCATGATAGAGATAGAATTATTCACTCTAAGGCTTTTAGAAGGCTAAAACACAAAACTCAGGTCTTTATTGCCCCTGAGGGAGATCATTATCGAACCAGGCTGACCCATACACTGGAAGTTTCTCAGATTGCACGCACAATTGCCAGAGCTCTTAAATTAAATGAAGATTTAGTAGAAGCTATTGCCTTAGCTCATGACCTGGGGCATACTCCTTTTGGGCATGCTGGAGAAGCTGCTCTCAGCGAAATTACAGGAGAAGACTTTCACCATAATATTCAAAGTTTAAGAGTAGTTGATCTTTTAGAAAAAAGAAGCAGCGGCAGCAGAGGTCTTAATTTGAGCATTGAAGTTAGAGATGGAATTTTAAATCATACCGGGGACAATAAACCCAAAACCCTGGAAGGCCAGATAGTACGTATTGCTGATCGAGTTGCCTATATCAATCATGATATAGATGATGCTTTAAGGGGAGGTATTATTTCTCAGAGTGATCTGCCGTCAGATGCAATTTCTATTTTAGGAAAAACACATTCTCAAAGAATTGATGTAATGGTTAGAGATTTAATTGAGTCCAGCTGGCAGCAGCAGGAAATAAAGCGCTCTGCTGAAGTTAAATCTGCAACTAAAAACTTAAGGGAATTTCTTTTTGAAAATGTTTATATTGGCTCTGAGGGGAAAAGTGAAGAAGGTAAGGCAAAGAGATTATTAAAACTGCTCTATGAATTTTTTATGGATAATCTTGAGTATATACCGGAGGAATATTTAGAATTTGAAAAAAACCATAAACAGGCAGTAGTTGATTATATTGCAGGAATGACGGACCGTTATGCAATTAATTTGGGAAGAAAATTTTTTATTCCAACTCCATGGTTCGACAAAAATTGATAAATTATTTTACTTTTTTATTTAAATGCAGGATAAAGTTTCTTTTTAGAGAAATATAAATACAACAGTAAGCAATTTACTTTTAAGAAATAAAATTAAGGTCAGGGTGGATAAATTGGCCAGATATTCAGATGAGTTTATTAATGAGTTAAAAGAAAATGTTGATATTGTCGATTTGATTTCTGATTATCTAGAATTAAAAAAATCAGGTAATAGATATAAGGGCTTATGTCCCTTTCATAGTGAAAAAACACCATCATTTTTTGTTAATCCAGACAATAATTTTTATCACTGCTTTGGCTGTGGAGCTGGTGGTGATGCAATTAATTTTGTAATGGAGATAGAAAATTTAACTTTTATTGAATCAATAAAGATGCTGGCAGAGAGAAGTGGAATGGAGCTGCCCGATCTAAGTGATCAGCAGAGACAGCTCTATAAAGAAAGAGAAAAGATTTTTTCACTCAACAGACTAACTGCTCGTTTTTATAATTATCTTTTAACTGATACAAATATGGGGCAGGAGGCACTTCAATATTTATATGAGCGCGGATTTGATGACCAGGATATTAAAAAATTTAGCCTTGGTTTTGCAGCTGATGAATGGCAGCTATTATTAAATTTTCTGCAAAAAAAAGGTTTTAGCATTCATTTAATTAAAAAAGCTGGTTTAATAAGTGAAGGGAAAAACAATTCCCATTATGATAAATTTAGAAATAGAGTAATTTTTCCTATTTTTAACAACAGGGGAGAAGTAATAGCCTTTGGAGGTAGAATTTTAAATAGTGAGGATAGTTATGGTCCTAAATATTTGAATTCTCCTGAAACTCCGATTTTTAGTAAAAAGAAAAATTTATATGGTTTACACCTTGCCAAAGATTCTATTCGGGAGCAGAACAGCTGTATTATAATGGAAGGTTATACAGATGTTATTCAGGCTCATAAAAATGGATTTGAAAACTCAATTGCCTCTCTGGGTACTGCTTTTACCGAGGAACAGGCAAAGCTGATTAAAAGATATGCAGAAAGCGCCTATATTGCATATGATGCTGATACAGCCGGAAATAAAGCAACTCTAAGAGGGCTTGATATTCTGAGTAATACCGGGATTAATGTTAAAGTTATTCAACTGGAAGAAGGCAGTGATCCCGATCAGTTATTAAAAAATGAAGGTGCAGAAGTTTTTAATGATTTTATAGAAAATGCAGTAAATTTAATTGATTTTAAAATTAATATGATTATCAAAAATAAAAAACTCTCTGAACCAGGTGTTCGTAAAAAAGTTTTAAGATCTATAGTTGAACTTTTAACAGATGTTAAAGATAATCTGGAAAGAGAAATATATATTGAAAGAGCTGCAGCAAAGACAAATTTCAAGGCAGAAGTTTTAGCTGAAGAAGTGGAAAAAGAATTTAAAAAAAAGAAAAGCAGGAATTATCAAAGAAATAGAGAAAAGACGAATAAGCAAAGAGAAAAAGAATTTGACTTATATTCGCAATTATCGTATTATCAAAAAGTTGAAGAAGAAGTTCTGGCACATTTTATCAGTAATCCTGATCTAAGAGAAGAACTTGCGGCCAGACTTTCTAAAAATGATTTTAACGGTAGAACAAGCCAGTTAGCTGAGCATCTCTTCAAAGGAAGTGTTATTAGTAATTCAGTACAGCTTGATAAAATAAAAGATAGTTTGGGTGATGAGCTTTTATCTTACTGGTCTGAAATATTGGTTAAACAGGATAATTCTCTGGATAAAGAAAGAATTCTAAAATTAGCAGACTATTTAAGCTCTAAAAGAATTGCTAATAATAAGAAAAAATTATGTGCTCTGCTCAGTAAAAAAGAATTAAGTTTAGATAAATTAAACAGCATTTTGTTAACATTTTATAGTTTGAATTACAATATTGAGAGGAGGGACTAAAGTGGCTGAAAAAGATATAAGTCCTGCTAAAATAGATGAAGTAAAGAATCTTGTCAATCGCGGAAAAAAAGAAGGGGAACTGACCTATGAAGAAATTATGGATGCCCTGGAGGATATTGATTTAGATTCAGAAGATATAGAAAAAATCTATGATATATTTAGTGACCTAAATATTGAAATAGTTAATTCTAAATTAGAAGCTGATGAGGAAGATAAAGATGACGAAAATAGTGGTCTTGATCTGAGTATTCCTAAGAGTGCCAGTATAGATGATCCTGTTAGAATGTATTTAAAAGAAATTGGTAAGGTTGATCTTTTAACTGCTGATGAAGAGGTAGAGCTGGCCAAAAGGATGGAACAGGGTGATGAATGGGCCAAACAGCAGCTTGTTGAAGCAAATTTGAGATTGGTAGTAAGTATTGCTAAAAAATATGTTGGCCGCGGAATGCTTTTTCTTGATCTAATTCAAGAAGGTAATATGGGTTTAATGAAGGCAGTGGAAAAATTTGATTATACCAAAGGTTATAAGTTCAGTACCTATGCCACCTGGTGGATCAGACAGGCAATTACGCGTTCAATAGCTGATCAGGCAAGAACAATTAGAGTACCGGTTCATATGGTGGAAACTATCAATAAATTAATTAGAGTTTCCAGACAGCTGCTGCAGGAAAAAGGTAGAGAGCCTAAGGCTGAAGAAATTGGAGAAGAAATGGATATCTCAGCAGAAAAGGTAAGAGAAATAATGAAAATTGCTCAGGAGCCGGTATCATTAGAAACTCCAATTGGAGAAGAAGAAGACAGCCATCTTGGTGATTTTATTGAAGATGAAGATTCTCCGGCACCAGCTTCAGCGGCATCATATATATTATTAAAAGAACAGCTTGATGGTGTTCTGGATACTTTAACTGATAGAGAAAAAAGAGTTTTAGAGTTGAGGTTTGGAATTGAAGATGGTCGACCAAGAACTCTAGAAGAAGTTGGTAAGGAATTTGGAGTTACCCGAGAACGAATTAGACAGATAGAGGCTAAGGCACTGCGAAAGTTAAGGCATCCAAGCCGCAGTAAAAAATTAAAAGATTATCTAGAATAAAGAGCATAGATGTGTAATTGGAAGTATTTATGAGATATTACATTATTATAAAAAATATTTCCTGAAAAAAATAAAAATTAACTCTTGACCTAAGAGCTTTTCTATCATATAATTATTTTTGTCGTCACAAATGATATTGCTTTTTTTGTAACGGGCCCATAGCTCAGCTGGTCAGAGCAACCGGCTCATAACCGGTTGGTCCCAGGTTCGAATCCTGGTGGGCCCACCAAGATTATAAACACCCTGTTCTTTAATTAGAGCGGGGTTTTTTTGATTTAAATTTTTGGCTTAATAAGTATTTAGTTTAATATAAGTTTATTTTAATTGCTCTTATAAATGATGGCTCTATTTTCAAGGAGGTAATTTAATGGTAAAAGCAGCAGAGGTATTGCAGCTTATGGGACAAATTGCTCCCTCAGCTCTGGCAGAAGATTGGGATAATGTAGGTCTGCAGGTCGGAAACCCATCACAGGACGTAAAAAATATCCTAATAGCTCTAGATTTTAATCAGGAAGTTTTAAAAGAAGCGGTTGAAAAAGAGTGTGATTTAATAATTACCCATCATCCTTTTATTTTTAAGGGAATAAAATCAGTAAACACTCAGAATCAGAGCGGGAAATTAATTTTTGAATTAATTAAAAATAATATTTCTTTATTTTCTGCTCATACAAACCTTGATATTGCAGAAGATGGTTTAAATGATTATTTGATTAGAAAATTAGATGTAGAAAATATAAGTATTTTAAAAACTACCAGCAGCCAGAACTATCTTAAATTAGTAACTTTTATACCAGAGGACAGCTTTGAGGCAGTTCGCGATGCTCTCTATCAAAAAGGAGCCGGCAGCTTTAATAATTACAGTCACAGTGGTTTTTATCAAAAGGGAGAAGGAAATTTTAAAGCTCTGGCTGATTCAGATCCTTATTTGGGAGAAAAAGGAAGATTAAATAAAGTTAAAGAATATCGTTTTGAAACAATTGTAGCTCCAGAAAATTTAGATAAGGTTATTAAAGAACTGCTGAAAGTACACCCATATGAGGAGCCTGCCTGGGATTTATATAAAATGGAAAATTTAAAAAATGAAAAAGGAATTGGTAGAATAGCAGATTTAAAAAAGGAAATTAATTTAGATAATTTTATAGATTTAGTAAAAAAAGTTTATGATTTAGAATTAATTAAGGTGGTTAAGTCTAAAAAGAAAATAAAAAAAGTTGCTCTCTGTAGTGGTAGTGGTGCTGATTTTATTAAGGATGCTTATTATCAGGGAGCAGATCTTTACCTGACTGGTGATGTTAAATTTCACGAAGCTCAGAGTGCAGAAGAATTAGGTCTTTCTTTAATTGATTTTGGTCATTACGGCAGTGAAAAATTTGTTCGAGAATTATTAATTGATAGATTGGAAAATAAAGCTTCTTCAAAATTAAAAAAGGAAATAAACTTTATAAAATCAGAAGTAAACACCAGACCCTGGGATTATCAGTAATGACTATTACTGCAGTCTTTTTAACCTGAGTAAAACACTTGACATATTATAAATCTGGTGGTATAATTTATATGGTAAAAAAAATAAGTTAACCAGATGATCGCATCTTTATAGATGAGGAAAGTCCGAGCTCCACAGGATAGGATGCCGGGTAACACCCGGTGGAGGCAACTTCCAGGCTAGTGCCACAGAAATATACCGCTTTTTAGTAGAAATTTTTTTATTTTTGTCTAAAAAGTAAGGGTGAAAAGGTAAGGTAAGAGCTTACCGGGTTTCAGGTAACTGGAATGCCAGGTAAACCCCATCTGGAGTAAGTCCAAATAGGGAGAAGTTAAAAGTGATCCGCTTTTCTCCGGGTAAGGACGCTTGAGGGTTCAGGTAACTGTTCTCCTAGATAGATGATCATCTAATACAGAACTCGGCTTATAGGTTAACTTATTTTTTATTTAATATTTTAAATCTTTATAAAACTCAAAAAAAGGGGTGTTTAAATGGATAAAGCAGTAATTGATGCAATAGAATATATTGATACGGCAGTTAATAAAACAGAGCAAATTGATGATTATTCTCCTGAAATGAGTGAGAAGGTGCTGGATAATAGAATAATGACACTTGAAGGTTACATAAGATATATTGAACGGGAAACAATGCCCAAATTAGAGAATTTAGTAGAAATACTTGAGGTGGGAAATAATGGTTGATCAAATATATTATAAAGTTCAATATCCTTTAAAAAAAGCTATTGATTTAATGAAAGAACTGGACAATCATGAATTAAAATCATTAAAGGATAATCTGAATGCTCATGATAAAGAAAAAATAATTAATTTTATTGAAAGCTGGAAAAATGGTGGTAGAGAAAAATTAATGGATTTAATCACTGATTTAAGAGCTCAACAGTAGTATATATTTTAAAACCATGGCTGTGAGGCTGTGGTTTTTTAAATTTGATTAGACTATCAATAAAATCTTTAATAAAAATTTCAAATATAACTGATTTGTTATTAAATAAAGATGAAAAAGAATTAGAGATGATTTTCAAACTGCTGCAGGATTTAACAAATATTTTGGAAGAGCTTGATATTGATAAATAGCTGTGATTATGGTACAATAAATTGCAAACTGATTTAAAGCAGTGTAATTTGATTTAAGGAGGGTTTATTATATGGCCGGACATTCTAAGTGGGCTAATATAAAGCATAAAAAACAGAAAGAGGATAAAAAACGTGGTAAATTATTTTCTAAATTGAGCCGCAAGATAGCTGTTGCTGCCAGAGAAGGTGGTGGAGATCCTGAAATGAATTCAGATCTCAGAATGGCTATTCAAAAGGCTAAAGATAATAATATGCCCAATGATAATATTGAGAGAGCGATTAAACGAGGTACTGGTAATTTAGAGGGTATGTCTTACGAATCCTTTGTTTACGAAGGTTACGGGCCCGGTGGTGTTGCATTATATCTTGATATTATGACTGATAATAGAAACAGAACTGCATCTGAGGTTCGTCACATTCTTGATAAAAATGGTGGTAACTTAGGTTCTAATGGCTGTGTTGCCTGGATGTTTCAGCGAAAAGGTGAGCTTGTAATTGATCTTAATGAGTTTCAAGTTGGAGAAGAAGATTTATTATTAGAAGCTTTAGAAGCAGGAGCTGAGGATTTGGATTATGGAGAAGAAGAAGCAGTAATTTATACTGATCCTTCTAATTATGAATCTGCCAGAGAGTCTTTAGAGGAAGCAGGTTATGAATTTGAATCTGCTGATTTAGCTATGATTCCCGATAACACAGTTACTTTAGACAAAAGTGACGCCAAAAAAATGCTGAGATTAATGGATCAATTAGAGGATCATGATGATATTCAGGATGTCTACTCTAATTTTGAGATTCCCGAAGATATCAGAGCGGAAATTGAAGCTGAAGATAATTAATTATTAAAATTAATCTAATTTTAATAAATTTGTTATAAAATAAATGTAGATTTTAATAAGGGCACTGTACAGCAGTGTCTTTATTTTTTTGTTTTAATAAGTTATTTTTATATGATATAATAAATTCAAACATTAGTTTGAATGGGGTGTGGGATTTGCGAATTTTAGGAATTGATCCGGGGCTGGCAACTATTGGTTATGCTCTGGTAGATAAGGAGACAAATCATTTTGATGTTTTGGAATATGGAGTTATCAAAACTTCAGCAGACAAAAGTGATGTAGAAAGATTAGAAATCATTCACAGGAATATTGAAGCCTTAATTAAAGAATTTCAGCCAGAAGAGATGGCAGTAGAAGAATTATTTTTCAATAAAAATGTTAAAACAGCAATTGTTGTTGGACAGGCCAGGGGAGTTATTCTGCTTGCTGGTTCTCAGGCGGGTTTAAAGGTGGCGGAATATACCCCACTTCAGATTAAACAGGCTGTTGTTGGTTACGGCAGGGCAGAAAAAAAGCAGGTACAGCAGATGGTTAAGTCATTATTAAATTTATCTGAAATACCAAGACCAGATGATGCAGCTGATGCTTTAGCTATTTCTATCTGTCACGGGCATGTTTACAGTGCTCATTCTGGATGGGAGGAAAGATTATGATCGGTTATTTAGAAGGAGAAGTAATAGATTCTGAAAGCACTAAAATTATACTTGAAATTAATGGTGTTGGTTATGAGTTAGAACTGGCAGGTTTTAAAAATCAGCCTCAGACAGGGGAAAAAATTGAAGTTTATACATATACCTATGTTAGAGAAGATGCCTTAAAATTATTTGCTTTTCCTGAAAAAATGGGGAAGCAGCTGTTTGAAATTCTAATAACTGTTAATGGTATAGGACCCAGTGCTGGTTTGAATATCCTAAATACAATGCCTGCTTCAAGATTTGTTTCAGCAATAATGCAAAAAAATGAAGGTGTTTTAAAGGAAATTTCGGGTATAGGACCAAAGACTGCCCAAAGACTTATTTTAGAATTACAGAATAAATTAGAAGATTTTGCTTATCTGCAGAACAAAAATAATAAGTTTGGGGCTGCAGGAGCGGCAGCTGACGAAGACCGTCAGGATGTTATAGATGCACTTACGGCTTTAGGGTATAAAATTTCAGAAATTAATAGAGCTTTAAGAGAAGTTGAATTTAGAGATGGACTAAATGTTTCTGAAAAAATAAAAGTAACCTTAAGTCAGCTTGGTAAGGAGAGATAATATATGGAAAATGAAAGAAGAGTTGTTTCTCCCAAAAAGAAAAAAGATGATAATTCTGTTGACAAAGGCCTGCGCCCTTTAAGTCTTAAGGAATATGTAGGTCAGAGTAAATCTAAAGAAAAATTAAAGATATTTATTCAGGCTGCCAGAGATAGAAAAGAAGCACTGGATCATGTGATGTTATATGGACCACCAGGACTGGGAAAAACTACTCTTGCCAATATTATTGCAAATGAGTTAAATGTAAATATTCATCAGACTTCTGGTCCTGCGATAGAGAGGCCTGGAGATCTTGCCTCAATTTTGACAAATTTACAGCCCAGTGATGTATTGTTTATTGATGAAATTCACCGCTTAAATAAAATTGTGGAAGAGGTTCTATATCCTGCTATGGAGGACTACTGTCTTGATATAATAATTGGTAAGGGACCCAGTGCTCGCTCGGTGAGATTGGACTTAGCTCCCTTTACCCTGGTAGGGGCAACGACTAAGGCGGGGAGACTTAGTTCACCACTGAGAGATAGATTTGGAGTTATTAATAGACTGGAGTTTTATGATGAAAATGAGCTTCAGGAAATTGTAAGCCGCTCTGCTGAAATATTGAATGTAGAAATAGTAGAACATGGCGCTCTTGAAATAGCTCGACGCTCTCGCGGCACACCAAGAATAGCTAACCGACTTTTAAAAAGAGTAAGAGATTTTGCAGAAGTTAAAGCAGATGGTATAATCAATAGGAAGGTTGTAGATTCTGCTCTAAAATTACTGGAGATTGATGAGCTGGGGCTGGATAGAATTGATCATAAATTATTAAAAACAATTATGCTTAAATTCAGAGGTGGACCGGTCGGCTTAAATACTCTGGCTGCTGCAATTAGCGAAGAAACTGAAACAATAGAAGATGTATATGAGCCTTATCTGCTGCAGCTTGGATTTTTAGAGAGAACTCCAAGAGGACGCATAGCTACTACAAAGGCCTATCAGCATCTTAATATCAAACAGAATATCGAATAATTATTTGTTTTATTTTAGTTAATTTTGGAGGTTATTTTTAAATGAAAGTAGAAGAATTTGATTATCATCTGCCGGAAGAATTAATTGCTCAAAAACCACTTCCGAAAAGAGATGAATCAAGATTAATGGTTTTAAATCCACAGGAAAATAGTATAGAGGAAGATATTTTTAAAAATTTAAAAGAATATTTAGATCCAGGTGATATGATTATCATGAATAACAGTCGTGTTATACCTGCCAGGTTATATGGAGCTAAAATTCCAACCGGTACAGAAATTGAGATTCTTTTATTAAATGAACTGGCAGAAGGCCGCTGGGAAGTTTTAGTTAGACCTGGACGAAGAGCTAAAAAAGGTGTTAAAATAAATTTTGAAGATATTTTGGAAGCTGAAGTTGTAGAATACACTGATTTTGGTGGTAGAATAGTAGAATTCAGCTGGGATCAGGAAAATTACGATTTTGAAGAAATATTAAATCAACTGGGAGAAATGCCTCTACCTCCATATATTAATGAAAAACTTGATGATCCTGAGCGCTATCAAACTGTTTACAGTGAAAAAAGAGGATCAGCCGCAGCACCAACAGCAGGTCTGCATTTTACTGACCGCTTGTTAAAAGAGCTGCAGGAATATGGTGTGATCCTGGATTATATTACTCTACATGTTGGACTGGGAACATTTAGACCAGTTAAAAGTGAAGATATTGAAGATCATGAGATGCATGAGGAATATGCAGAAGTTTCAGCTGAGACAGCAGCAAAGATTAAAGAGGTTAAGGCCGCCGGGAATAAAGTAGTAGCAGTTGGTACTACTGTTACCAGAACCTTAGAATCTGCTGCTCAGGATGGAAAATTAAGTGAATATAAAGGCTGGACAGATATTTTTATCTATCCAGGATATGAATATAAAGTTATTGATTCCTTAATTACTAATTTTCATCTACCTAAATCCACTTTAATAATGATGGTTTCAGCTTTAGCCGGTAAAGAATTTATTTTAAAAGCTTATAAAAAAGCGGTAGAAGATGAATTTAGATTCTTTAGTCTGGGAGATGCAATGCTGATATTAAATAGGAAGGAAGATTAGTTTGTTTGATTTTAAATTATTTAAGAAGAATAAAAAATCAAAAGCAAGATTGGGTGAAATTACTACTGACCACGGCAAAATTGAAACTCCAATTTTCATGCCGGTAGGAACTCAGGCTACTGTAAAAGCAATGTCATCCAGAGAGCTTAAAGAGATCGGATCTCAGATTATACTTGGGAATACCTATCATTTATATTTAAGACCAGGTGATGAACTGATTGCTCGGGCCGGAGGTCTGCATGATTTTATGAACTGGGATCGACCAATTTTAACTGACAGTGGAGGTTTTCAGGTTTTTTCTCTGGCGAACTTAAGAGAAATTGAAGAAGAGGGAGTTTATTTTCAATCACATTTAGATGGTTCCAAACACTTTATTTCACCAGAAAAATCAATGCAGATTCAGCAGAATTTAGGCTCTGATATCGTAATGGCCTTTGACGAGTGTCCACCATATCCGGCTGAAAGGGAATATGTAGAAGATTCTTTAAATAGAACCCTGCGCTGGGCAGAAAGATGCAAAAAAGAAATGGAAGGTACAGAGGGGCAGGCACTGTTTGGGATTATTCAGGGTGGTGTTTATCCAGAGTTAAGAAAACAGAGTGTAGAAGAGACCACCAAACTTGATTTTCCCGGCTATTCTATAGGTGGTTTGAGTGTTGGTGAACCAAAAGAAGAAATGTATGAAATGCTTGACCATACAACTCCTTTAATGCCTGAAGATAAACCTCGTTATTTGATGGGAGTTGGAACCCCTGAAGATTTAATAGAGGGAATTTATCACGGCATAGATATGTTTGACTGTGTTATGCCTACCAGAATTGCTCGACACGGCCAGATTTTTACGCATGAAGGTCGAAAAACAATTAGAAATGCGACCTATAAAGAGGATTTTTCTCCTCTTGATTCTGAATGTGACTGCCATGTCTGTCAAAATTACAGCAGGGGATATGTAAGACATTTACTCAAAAGAAATGAAATTTTAGGAGTGAGATTAACAAGTTATCATAATTTATATTTTATGCTTAATCTTGCAGAAGAAATTAGAGAAGCTTTAAGAAATGATAATTTTATTAATTTCAGAGATAAATTTTACAATAAATATGAATTAAAATAATTTATTTTGATTCTTTTTCAAATAATATCCTGCTGTGAGCAGGAATATTGTAATTATTGTTGAAATAGTTATGAGAGAAAAAATTTAATTAGGAGAGGATATTTAATGGAATATTTATACGCGATTTTGCCCTGGATTTTGATTTTTGGTATTTTTTGGTTCTTTTTAATCAGACCTCAGCAAAAACAAAAAAAAGAACATCAGAATATGCTGGATAATTTGAGTATAGGCGATAAGATAGTAACAATTGGTGGAATTAAAGGTAAAATTATCAAAATAAAAGATAATAATATTAGAGTTAGAGTTTCATCAAATGTTGATATTGACTTTGTTAAAAGCGCTATTTCTAAAGTGAAAGAAAAAAGCAGCAGTAAACAGGTTGAAAATACAGATGAAAATGAGAAAGAGAAAGACACAGAATAATTATTTGATTTAAGAACTGGGGGAAATGATGTGAAAAATGCAGTAAAAGAATTTTTGCAGTCTTTAGTAATAGCAGGAATATTAGCTTTCTTTATTATTACATTTGTTGCCCAGTCATTTGTAGTAGATGGAGGATCAATGGCAAATACGCTGGAGAATGGAGAAAGACTTTTTGTAAATAAATTTATTTACAGGTTTCATCCTCCAGAAAGGGGAGATATAGTTGTTTTTTCTCCTAAAGGATCGCCAGGTCAAAAGTATATCAAAAGAGTGATTGGTATACCGGGTGACACCGTACATATTAAAGATGGTGAAACTTATGTAAATGGTGAGGTCCTTGAAGAAGATTATCTTCCAGAAAAAATGGTTGGAGATTTTGGCCCCTACGAAGTTCCTGAAGAGAGTGTTTTTGTTTTAGGGGACAACCGAAATCACAGTGCTGACAGCAGATTTGAGAGTGCTGTTGGTTTTGTGGATTATGATGATATTTCAGGTAAAGCATTCTGGGTTTACTGGCCTTTGACTGAAATGAGAGTTATTGATCACGAGGATTATAATTTATCATTTGAAAATTAATTGCTTATTGTTAGGAGGACATTTATTTAATGAGGTATAAACAAAAAAGAAGAATTAAGTTAATTATTATTATAGCAATTATTGCCTTTGCTGCGTTTTTATATTTTCAGCATGGTATTAATTTAGGACTTGATTTACAGGGGGGAGCCCATATAGTTTTACAGGCTCAACCTACAGAAGAAAGAGAGATCAATGATACTGTTATGACCGGGATTCAGAGTGTGGTTGAGCGCCGAGTTAATCAGCTCGGTTTAAGTGAACCTTTAATTCAGAGGCAGGGTGATGACCGAATAATTGTTGAACTGCCGGCGGTAGACAGTCCAAATGAGGCTATTCAGACGATTGGAAGGACTGCAATGCTTACCTTTCAGAATTCTGAAGGAGAAGTTTTAATGACTGGTGAAGCTGTAAAAGATGCTCGAGCAGATCATGATCAGTATGGAAGACCGATAATCTCTTTTACATTAAATGATGAGGGATCAACTGAATTTGCTAATATTACCCGTCAGTATATGGGAGAAAAAATCAGTATAAATTTAGATGATGAACAGCTGACCAATCCTACAGTTCAGGCTGTAATTGAAGAAAGAGGTCAGATTACTGGTTATGATTCGATAGAAGAAGCAGAAGAAGATGCAATACTTATCAGAGAGGGAGCTTTACCTGTACCGGTAGAGGTTATTGAAACCAGAACAGTTGGACCTACTCTCGGTGAAATTTCAATTCAAAAGAGTATTAGAGCAGGTCTGTTGGGTCTATTATTAGTTGCAATTTATATGGTTTTCTATTATAGATTCCCTGGTGTTTTAGCTGCTGGTGTACTTGCAATTTATGGTTTGATCTTAATGGGAACCATGGCAGGGTTACAGGCTACTTTAACCTTACCTGGTATTGCAGGTTTAATACTTTCTATTGGTATGGCAGTTGATGCAAATATTATTATTTTCGAGCGAATAAAAGATGAATTAAAATCAGGAAAAACACTTAGAGCAGCAATCGATGCTGGTTTTAAAAGAGCTTATACAACCATTATTGATGCTAATGTCACTACAATTATGACTGCTCTTATTCTGGCCTATTTTACCAGTGGTACAGTTAGGGGTTTTGCTATTACTCTGGGTATAGGTATTATTGTCAGTATGTTTACTGCCTTATTTGTTACCAGAAATGTAATTGATATTTTTACAGGCAGTAAATTATTACGTGAAAATAAATCTTTCGGGGTCAGAAAGGGGTAATAAAGTGGATATTTTAGGAAAAAGAAAAATTTGGTATACAATATCACTTGCAGTAATTGCAATTGGTTTATTGTTTTTGTTGATTAACGGTTTAAATTTAGGCATTGACTTTAAAGGTGGAACATTAATGGAGTTCAATTTTTCAGATGATGTCACCACCGAAGATATAAGAGGAGTTTTAGAAAAAATAGAGATAGCAGAAGATAGTAAAATACAGCAGTCTGAATCTGCTGGGGAAAATGGTATAATTGTTAGAGCCATGACTTTAGAGTCAGAAGAAATTAGTACTGTGGATAATGCTATTAAAGACGAGTTTGAATCTGCGGAAATGCTGAGAACTGAAATGGTTGGTCCTACAATTGGTAGAGAATTAAGAATTAATGCTTTACTGGCCATGATTGCAGCATCAATAGCAATTATCGCCTACATCAGTTTCCGCTTTGAATTTAGTTTTGCTGTTGTTTCAATAATTACTCTGATGCATGATGTTTTAATTACAATTGGAATCTTTGCTATTTTAGGTAAAGAGGTTAATACAGCTTTTGTAGCAGCACTTTTGACTATTGTTGGTTATTCAATTAATGATACGATTGTAATCTTTGATAGAATCAGAGAAAATATGAAATTGATGCATAAAGTTCCATTTGTTGAACAGGCCAATACTGCAGTAGTTGATACCTTACCGAGATCAATTAATACTTCAGTTACTACTCTGATTGCTATTTTGGCCATTTATTTCTTTGGAGGAGCTTCAATTCAAACATTTATGTTAGCACTGTTTATCGGAATGTTTGCTGGTACATATTCTTCTATTTTTGTGGCCAGTCCTTTATTAGTTAGCTGGCAGAAAAGAATCAGCAAATAATAACTAGAAAATCATTCAGACTATAACCCCTCCTTTTTATTGTGGAGGGGTTTCTATCTTTAAAAAAGGCTGTGATAAAATGGATATGAACTTCCCCAAACACTACAGGCATTTTCAGCGCTACAGTGAAATTGCACAGATTCTTGTTAAAAATGGGCTTGGTTTTATAATTTCTCAGCTAGATTTAAATAAGTATTTACCTTTTAGGAAAAGAATAAAAACTTCCGAAAGGCCGAGCGGTAAAATGCTGGCAGTTAAAATTAGAGAAGTTTTACAGGAATTAGGTCCTGCTTATATAAAATTAGGGCAGCTTTTAAGCACCAGAGCTGATGTTTTTCCACCTGTGTTTATAAATGAAATGAGAAAACTGCAGGATAAAGTTCCACCTGAAGATTATGAGGATATAGAGAATTTTATAAAAAATGAGTTTGGAGCAAAATTTGAAAATGAAATTATAATGATAGAAAAGGAAGCTGTTGCTGCAGCTTCAATTGCACAGACCCATAAAGTAGTTTTAAAAAATAATAAAAATGCAATTATGAAGGTAAAAAGACCGGGTATTGATAAAAAAATAAGTGTTGATGTGGAAATTATGGAGAGTTTAGCCAAACAGGCTGAAGATAGAAATTTATTTAATTCTGTCATCCGACCTTTAGAAATCATTCAGGAATTTAAGAGGACTATTAAAGATGAATTAAATTTTAAAGGCGAAATGGCCAATATAATTCGATTCCGCAGCGATTTTAAAGACAATCCATATATAACGGCTCCGGAAGTTTATTCTGAGCTCTCTACTGTTAATATCTTAGTTATGGAAGAAATTAAAGGGAGTAAATTAAGAGAGATTGATCAAAACCATCCTCACAATAAGTTTATAGCTGAGTTAGGTGCTAAGGCGTTAATGCAGCAGGTTTTAATTAATGGTTTTTTTCATGCTGACCCACATCCCGGCAATATTTTTATAACTGGAGAAAAAACTATTGCCTATGTAGATTTTGGAATGGTCGGTCGAATTACAGAAGAAGATAGGGATTTAATGGCATTGCTTTTTTATGCCTTGATTCATAAGAGAATAAATGTACTGATGGATGTAATATTAATTTTAGGTAATAAACCAGACAACTTTAACCGCAGAAGATTTCAGCTTGATATGGAAAAGATTCTTGACAGGTATTACGGCAGCGATTTATCTAATATTGAAATTAAAGCTGTTTTTGAGGATTTACAGTATTTTATTTATGAACATCAAATTCGGATGCCTCAGGATTTCTTCCTCTTATTTAGAGCTATTGCTGTTAGTGAAGGTGTGGGACAGGATTTAGATCCTGATTTTAATGTAGTGGAAGTTGGTCGTGATTTTATTTCTGATATTTTAGACGATAGAATGCAGTTAGATAAAATCATTTCACGATTGGGCTCAGAAATTTGGAAATTGGGGCGCAAAAAACATGAATTAAATAATAAGCTGAAGTCAATTTTAAATAAACTGAATAAAGATGATTTTACAATTAACTTTAGGCATACAAATTTAGAAAACCTTATTTCTAGAATTGATATTATTTCCAATCGTTTATCAATGAGTATGATAATTGCTTCCCTAATTATTGGTTCTACTCTGCTTATTCAGACAAATATGGAACCACGCATTTTTAATATTCCGCTTTTAGGATTCATAGGTTATTCATTTGCCGGTATACTTGGACTTTTACTTGTTATTTCTATTTTCAGATCCGGTAAATATTAAATTAAATCAAATCAATTAAATTAATTAATGGTGATAATTAATGAATGAAATTTGGAAATTAAGTTCTTATCAAGAAAATGAAAACTCAAATTATTTAGAGCAACTGCTTTCTGAAAGAGGTATTATCTCTGAAGAGCAAAAAGAAATATATTTAAATTCAGAATTAAAGTATTTAAGTGATCCTTTTTTACTGCCTGAGATGAATAAAGCAGTTAAAAGAATAGAGAAGGCAGTTAAGAACGGGGAAAAAATTCTGGTTTATGGAGATTATGATGTTGATGGGATTACCTCAACAGCATTATTATATAGATTTTTTAAAAATGCATTTGATTTAGAAATAGAATATTTTCTTCCTGATAGAATCGAAGATGGTTATGGTTTGAATCTAGAAGCTCTAAAAAAGATTATAAAAAGTCAAGTTGACTTAATAATTACGGTAGACTGCGGCATTACTGCTTTTAAAGAGGCTGATTTTTTAAAAAAAGAAGGTGTGGATTTAATTATTACCGACCATCACACTCCATCAGACGAATTACCAGCTGCTTCTGCAGTTATAAATCATCATCTTGTTAAAAACGAAAATTATTTTGCTGCTGATATTGCTGGAGTTGCTACAGCCTATAAACTAGCTCAGGCCTTAAACTCGAAAATTGTAGAAGAGATGAAAGCCCAGCTGCTGCCGATTACAGCTCTGGGAACAGTGGCTGATATTGCTCCCTTGAGAAATGAAAACAGAATTTTAGTTAAAAATGGGCTCCAGCTTTTAAAGAAAGATAAAGTGCTCGGCCTTAAAGTATTAATCGAGGAGTTAGGGATTGATAAAAATAATGTTAGTGCCGGCCAGATCGGATATATAATTGCACCTCCTTTAAATGCTGCAGGCAGGATTCATGATGCAGAAGAAGCGCTGAAGTTATTAATCAGTGAAGATAAAAATCTAACAGTTAAAATTGCTAAAAACTTAATAAAGATTAATAAAAAAAGACAGAGTCAGGAAGAAAAGATTTATCAGGCAGCTGAAAATAAAATTGAGAAATCAAATTTAGAAAAAGAAAAATCTATAATTTTAGCTGATTCAGACTGGCACTCAGGAATAATTGGAATTGTTGCCTCTAGATTATTAGAAAAATATAATCTGCCGGTTATCTTATTTGCGATAGATGAAAAAAATAATACAGCTAAAGGCTCAGCCAGAAGTATTTCGGATTTAAATATTTATCAGGCTTTAAAACACTGTCAGTCACTGCTTAAAAATTTTGGCGGCCATAAAGCAGCAGCTGGTTTAAGTATTGATGTTGATCAAATTGATAATTTCAAAAATAGATTTAAAGAGTATTTATTCCAGAATCTAGTTGAAGAAGATTTTTTAAGAAAAAGAAAAATTGATATGAATCTTCGGCTTTCAAATTTAAATAAGGAATTTATATTGTCTCTGGAAAAATTTAGACCTTTTGGCGTTGCTAATCCTGCCCCTAAATTTCTTTTTAAAAATTTAAACAGCAGCGGCTGTTATCAGATGGGAAGAGAAAATAAACATTTAAAAATTTATTTGGAAAATGGGATCCAGGCAGTTGCTTTTAATTTAGGTGATCAAGCTTCTGCATTATCAACTTCTCAATTTGACTTAATAGCCCAGGCAGAGATCAATCGCTGGCAGGGTAACGAAAATATTCAGTTAAAAGTTAAAGATTATCGGTTGTGCAGTGAAATTTCAACAGCTCTTCTTTTTGAAAAGGAAGATTATTATTTTTATGATTATAGAAATACTGCTGCTAAAAACGAAAAACTGCAGAAATTATTAGCCAGTAAAGTGGTTAAACAGGCAGCTGTTTATATCAATCAGAAAAAAGAAAAAAATGATTATCTTAAATCTAACAGTAAAGATTATTTTTTTGGTAGTCGCTATAAATTTGAAGCTGGATTTTCTCATCTGATTTTTTATTCCCTTCCTTTTTCACTGCTTCAATTTAATAAGATAATTAGAGATTTCAAAAATAATAATAGCGGCAGGAAAAATAAAATTATACTACTGTTTTCAGAACTTGATGTTAAATATAATGTTAAAATAATTAAGCATCTGAAGCAGGAAGAAATACTTGCTAATCATGAAAATGAATTGGACTTTAAAGACTCAGTACGATATAATAAATTATCCAGGCAAATGGACAAATTTATAGAATTTAAAGAATTAGTTTTTAGAGAAAATCTATTTGACCTGATTGCAAATGTATCTAATTTTAAGGAGGATAAAAATGAATCTTAGTGACAAAATTAGAAATATTCCCGATTTTCCCAAGAAAGGTATTTTGTTTAAAGATATAACTCCACTTTTAAGGGATAAGGAGGCACTAAAAGAAGCCATAGTTAGAATGGCAGATATGGTTAGAGATTATGATATTGATTATGTGGTGGGAATTGAGGCTAGAGGCTTTCTGGTAGGAACTCCTCTGGCAATTGAGCTTGACAGGGGGTTTATTCCAATTAGAAAACCCGGTAAACTTCCACATGAAGTTTTGAAAATCTCTTACGAGCTGGAATATGGAAAAAATGAAATTGAAATACATAAAGATGCTGTTAATAAAGGCGATAAAATTCTTATTGTAGATGATTTATTAGCTACAGGGGGTACTACTTTAGCTTCAACAGAAATGATAGAAGAATTAGGTGGAGAAGTTGTTGCCTGCGCATTTTTATTAGAATTAGATGCCTTAGATGGCCGTGAGGTACTAAAAGATTATGAAGTTAAATCATTACTAATTGAATAATTATTAATAAATTCCCGGGTAATTGGAGGAGTATAAATATAGATGGAATTAGATATTTTATTGGATAAAATACAATCATATATGGATGAACCAGATCTGGAAATGGTGAGAAAAGCTTATCTTTATGCTGATCAGGCTCATCAGGAACAGTATCGAGTCTCTGGAGAGCCTTTTGTGGAGCATCCACTTGGTGTAGCTATAATTCTTGCTGATCTTGAATTAGATATAGTATCGATTGTAGCATCATTATTACATGATGTTGTGGAAGATACAGGTATTAGCAGTAAGGAAATTGAAAAAGAATTTGGAGCTGAAGTAGCTCATATTGTGGATGGAGTCACAAAACTGACAAGAATGCAGTTTAAAACTAAAGCTGATCAGCAGGCGGAAAGTCTGCGCAAAATGTTTGTTGCAATGGCTGAAGATATACGTGTTGTATTAATTAAACTTGCTGATAGGCTTCATAATATGAGAACTTTAAATTATCTAAAAAAAGAAAAAAGAAAAGAAAAATCAAGAGAAACTTTAGAAATTTATGCTCCTCTTGCCCACCGCCTGGGAATGTCAAAAATCAAGTGGGAGTTAGAGGATTTATCTTTTAGATATTTAAAACCTGATATGTATTATGAAGTTTCACATAAAGTGCAGGCCAACCGCAAACAAAGAGAAAAAGATATAAAAGAAGCTATAGATAAATTAAAATCTACTTTATCAGACCATGATATAGAGGCTGAAATATATGGTCGCCCCAAACACCTTTACAGTATCTATAATAAGATGCAGCGTAAAGAGGTAGAATTTAATGAAATTTATGATCTGACAGCAGTGCGGGTTCTGGTTGAAAATGTTAAAGAGTGTTATGAAGTACTTGGTATTATCCATGAAATCTGGAAACCAATGCCCGGTAGATTTAAAGATTATATAGCTATGCCAAAATCAAATATGTATCAGTCTCTGCATACAACTGTGATTGCACCAAATGGTGACCCGCTTGAAGTGCAAATTAGAACTTATGAAATGCATAAAACTGCTGAATATGGTATCGCTGCTCACTGGAGATACAAAGAAGGTAAGGTGGGCGATGAAAAATTTGAAGAAAAATTATCCTGGCTGAGAAGACTTTTAGAATGGCAGAAAGACCTGAAGGAACCACAGGAATTTATGGAAACTTTAAAAATTGATTTATTTGAAGATGAAGTTTTTGTATTTACACCAGAAGGTGATGTTGTTTCTCTTCCAAAAGGAGGAACCCCGGTAGATTTTGCCTATCATATTCACACTGAGGTCGGCCACCGCTGTGTGGGAGCTAAGGTGAATGGAAAAATTGTTCCCTTAGAGTACAAACTTAAAAACAGTGATATTGTTGAAATTTTAACTTCTAAAAAGAGTAATGGTCCTTCTCGAGACTGGTTAAGCTTTGTTAAAACTTCTAAAGCCCGAAGTAAAATAAAGCACTGGTTTAAAAAGCAGCGTCGAGATGAAATTATAGAAAAAGGACATCGAATTTTAGATGAACACCTAGATAAATATAATATTGACTTAAGTGAAAAGGATAAAGAAAAAGAATTAAAAGAAATTACTCAGGAATTAGGCAGAAAAAACGTTGATGATCTTTTAGAAGAACTGGGATACAGCAATATTAGCCCCAAACAGGTAGTAAGTAAATTTAAAGATTATGAGCCTGAAGAAAATTTTGATAAAAAGCACAGTACCAGTCAGAAAAAATCTTCCTCAGTTGATAAAGGTGTATCAGTTAAAGGTATGGAAGATATGCTGGTTAGAATGGCAAAATGCTGTAATCCAGTTCCAGGTGATGACATTGTTGGTTATATTACCAGAGGCAGAGGAGTTTCTGTTCATCGAGCAGACTGCAAAAATTTAAAAAATCTAGCTGAAAGCGAACCCGAAAGAATAATAGATGTCAGCTGGGAACGTGGACGCACAGAATCTTATCAGGTTGATTTGCGTATTGATGCAGTTAATAAAAGTGCTCTGCTTAATGATATTACTCATATAATCAAAGAAGAAAAAATCAATTTATTGTCTGTTATGGCCAGAACCAGTGATCAAAATAGAGCGGTTATAAATTTATCATTAGAATTAAGTTCAACAGAGCATATGTATGATATAATGAAAAAAATTGAATCAATATCAGGAGTGCTTAATGTTAGTCGCTCTAAACCAGCTTAAAGGGAGTGAATATAGATGCGTGCTGTAGTTCAGCGTGTTAAAAGTGCAAAAGTAGAAGTAGATAATGAGACAACCGGAGAAATCAGCTCCGGTTTGTTGGTGTTTTTAGGAATTGGAAAAGAAGATTCTAAAAAAGATGCTGATTATCTGCTGGAAAAAATAATAAATTTAAGAATTTTTGAAGACGAAGAGGAAAGGTTAAATTTGTCTGCTCTGGATTTAGATAAAGATTTAATGCTGGTTTCACAGTTTACTTTATTTGGAGACTGCAGACAGGGAAGAAGGCCAAGTTTTTTTGAAGCTGCACCTCCAACTGAAGCTGAAAAATTATATAACTATTTTGTTGAAGAAGCAAAAAAATCTAAGCTTAAAATTGCTACCGGAGAATTTCAGGCAATGATGGATGTTGGTTTAGTAAATGACGGTCCAGTTACAATTCTGGTTGACAGCAAAAAGAAATTTTAATTTATTAAAGCAGGTGAGAAGATGGAATTAAAAGAATTTACTGTTGGTGATCTTATGTCAAAATGTTATATTCTTTCTGAAAATGGTAAAGCATTGATTATTGATCCTGGTGCAGAAGGCGAAAAATTATACAATTATCTAAAGAATAATGATTTAGAGCTTAAATATATTATAAATACACATGGGCATTTTGATCATATAGCTGCTAATGAATATTTAAAAAATAAAACAGATGCTGAAATTTTAGCTCATCCTAAAGCCGATTTAAAATTTAAGAATTCTGAATTAAATTTATCTCAAATTTTTAATAGGGAAAAGATTTTATCACCCGCCTCAGACAATAAGTTAAATGATGGTGATCAAATTAATTTTGAATCTTTAAAATTGGAGGTATTATACACCCCCGGGCACAGTGAAGATGGAATATCAATTTATTTAGAATCAGAAAATGCACTTTTTTCTGGAGATTGTATTTTTGCAAATGGAATTGGAAGAACGGATTTAAAAGATAGTGATTTTGAAGTTCTTAAAAATTCAATTGAAAACAAACTATTTAAACTTCCAGATGAATGCATCTTTTATGCCGGTCATGGACCTCACAGTAATCTTAAAAGGTTTAAAAATGAAGTTTGGCCTTCCTTTAACTAGGGTTTGACATCTATTTTTTTATAGGTTAAAATTAAAAAGGATTTAAATTTTATTAAATTAGAGTAATGATAAATTTTTATTATTTTAAAAATATTATTTAGAGAGAGGAGAGTGTAAGGTTTTGTTTGATACTTTACGCGATAACAGCAAAATTATTGTTTATATAGTTGTAGTTGCTTTTGTGGTTTCAGGTGGTTTTATGGGTTATGGTGCTTATTTAAATAATCAGGGTGGTGGCGGTGGACAATCTCCAAACCAAAACCCTTCTGTAGTTGCTGAGGTCAATGATATGGAAATTTCACAGCAGGAATATTTTTCAATGCTGCAGCAGCAGGCACCACAGTCTAATATAGGCAGCAGTCAAATTATACCTTTTAGATATAATGTTTTAAATTCATTAATTGAAAGAAAATTAATTCTGGCTCAGGCGGAAGAGCTTGACGTTAATGTTGAAGTTTCCGAGTCAGAAATAGACGAAAACTATGATAATATTCTGGAACAAAATGAAATGACTGATCAGGAGTTAGCCGATCGCCTGGCTGAACAGGATTCTACAATTGGAGATTTAAGGGATAATATTGAATCCAGTCTTAGAGATCAGAAGACTATAACTCAGACAATTGATCAGGCTATAGGAACAATTGAAGTAAATGATGATGAAGTTGAAGAGCTTTATAATCAGAAATATCCAAAGGATGAATCAGCAGAAACAGATGCAGAAGGTACTAATACAGAAGATGATGCAGAATCAGAAGATGATGCAGAATCAGCTGAAGAAAGTGATGAAAGACCTGAGATGGCAGAGGTTAGAGATGATTTAGAAAGTGAAATTAAAGAGCAAAAAAGAAATGAAGCTGTTAATAATTGGTTGTCTGAATTAAAAGAAGATGCAGAGATTACCATTAATGACCCTGTGTTAAAGGCTTACCATGCTTTAGAAAATGAAAACTATGATCAGGCAGAAGAACAGTTTTCTAGTCTTGTTGAGCAGGAAGAAACTGATCCAATGTTCTACAGTTATTTAGCTCAGGCCTATCAGGGGCAGAATGATTATGAACAAGCAGAAGAAACTTATGATACTGCTTTAGAGTCTTTCCCGGAAAACAATGATCTGAAATTTGATTATGCAGAGTTTTTAGTAGAACAGGAAAAGGAGGATCAAGCTTTAACTCAACTTGATGAAATTTCTGAGTCTGCTGAAGACGATTTTATGACACATTACCAGCTGTTTATCCTTTATAGTCAATTAGGTGCTGAGGATAAAGCTCAGTCAGCAATGCAGAAAGTTCAAGAGCTAAATCAAGATATGGAGCAGGATTCTAATGACCAAGAAGTTGATGAAGAAACAGCTGATGATTTCAAGGATGAAGCTGATGAACTAGAAGAAGAAGATCTTGAGGTTGATACTCCTGTAGAGGGAGAAGATAATAATTAAGTTTAAAAATTAACTTAAGTTATGTATTTAATCTATCAGTTCTGTACTCAATTTGAGGCTGAGCTGATAGATTTTCTAAAACTAAAAGAATAAAATAGTAGGTGAATTTAAAAATGAAGTTTAATGCTCCAAGAGGAACCAATGATATACTTCCACCTGATACTTTAAAGTGGCAGTATATTGAAAAGAAAACACATAAGATATTTTCGAACTATAATTATCAGGAAATTAGAACTCCTATTTTTGAATATACAGAGCTTTTTCAGCGGGGTATTGGTGAGGTTACTGATATTGTTGAAAAAGAAATGTATACTTTTGAGGATAAAGGAGGCAGAAGTATTACCTTAAGACCGGAAGGTACAGCCTCTGTAATCAGATCATTTTTAGAAAATAAAATTTATGGTCAGGCTCAGCCGACTAAGTATTATTATATTGGTCCAATGTTCAGATATGAGAGACCCCAATCCGGCAGATTCAGACAGTTTCACCAGCTGGGTGTTGAAGCAATAGCTTCTAACGATCCGGCTTTAGATGCAGAAATTATTTCCTTAGGCATGCGTCTGCTGCAGGATTTTGGTCTGAATGATTTAGAACTGCATTTAAATAGTGTTGGCTGTGGTGAGTGCAGACCAACTTATATAGCTAAATTAAAAGACTATCTAAGCAAACATAAAGATCAATTATGTGACAACTGTAAAAGTAGAATCGACAGAAATCCACTGCGGGTTTTAGACTGCAAAAATGAAAGCTGTCAAAAAGTAATTAATGATGCACCTAAGATTACAGCTAACCTCTGTGATAGCTGTGATGATCACTTTAATGAGGTACAGGAATATCTTGATATTTTAGATCTTGATTATACAATTAATCCACTGCTGGTAAGAGGACTGGATTATTATACTAATACTGCTTTTGAAATAAAAGATAATGCCCTGGGAGCTCAGGATACCGTTTTTGGTGGAGGCCGCTATAATGGTCTGGCCGAAGAAATTGGTAATAGAGATCTGCCGGGTATTGGTTTTGCCCTTGGAATCGAGAGACTACTGCTTTCTTTAGAAGCAAAAGATATTCAGCTGCCTGTAGAATCAGGTGTTGATCTTTACATAACAGTAATTGGTGATAAAGCCAAAAAAGAATCTTTTAAACTCCTTGATAAGTTAAGAAGTAAGGGGTTTAAAACTGAAATTGATTATTTAGGTCGCGGTGTTGGTTCTCAGATGAAATCAGCAGACCGAATGAATGCTGAATATACTATAATTATTGGAGAAGATGAACTAAATAATAACTCTGCTACAATTAGAAATATGAAAAGTGGCGATGAAAAAGAAATTCAATTAAGTAATTTATTAGAAGAAATGAAGAAGCTAGTAGATAAGGAGGAAATTTAAGATGGGTGATACGATAAAAGATTTAAAGAGAACCCACCTTTGTGGAGAAGTAACAAAAATAGATAATAAGAATCGAGTAACAATCATGGGCTGGGTACAGAAAAGAAGAGATCACGGTGGAGTTATTTTCACAGATATCAGAGATCGTTCCGGGATAGTACAGGTGGTTTTTAATCCAGATTCCGGTAAAGAATTATTTGGAAAAGCTGATTCTCTTCGCTCAGAATATGTTGTTGCAATTACAGGTGAAGTTGAACCAAGACCTGAAGGTAATGTGAATCCAGATCTTCCAACAGGTGAAATTGAAATAAAAGCTGAGGAATTGAGGATTTTAGATGCTGCAGAAACTCCTCCAATTCAGATTGAAGATAATATTGATACTGGTGAAGATGTCAGATTAAAATATAGATATTTAGATTTAAGAAGACCTAAAATGACTAAACTTATGGGATTAAGGCATAAAATTACTAAAGCCTGCAGAGACTATCTTGACAATAATGGTTTCTGGGAAATTGAGACTCCAATTTTAACTAAGAGTTCACCAGAGGGAGCTAGAGACTATTTGGTACCAAGCAGAGTTAATCCAGGACAATTTTTTGCTCTACCTCAGTCTCCTCAGATTTTCAAACAATTATTAATGGTTTCTGGAATGGAGAGATATTTTCAGATAGCGCGCTGCTTTAGAGATGAAGATTTAAGAGCAAATCGTCAGCCGGAGTTCACTCAAATTGATATGGAAATGTCTTTTGTTAATCAGGAAGAAGTAATGGAAATTACTGAAGGTCTAATGAAGGAATTATTTGCAGTTGGTGATATTGAAGTTCCCGCCAAAATTAAGAGAATGTCCTATCAGGAAGCAGTGGACCGCTTTGGCTCTGATAAGCCTGATCTGCGTTTTGATATGGAGCTTAAAGATATTTCTCAGGTTGTAAAAGATAGTGATTTTAATATTTTCAGTGGTACTGTCAGCAGTGGCGGCCAGGTAAAAGGTATTAACTTTAAAGGTGGAGCTGACTCTCCCCGCAGTACAATTGATGCTTTTGAAGAATATGTTAAAATGTTTAGAGCTAAAGGTTTAGCCTGGATGGCTATAAAAGAAGATGAATTAAAATCTCCTATAGCTAAGTTCTTATCTGAACAGGAAATCGAAAGTATTAAAGAAGTTATGGATGCAGAAACAGGAGATTTATTACTGATCGTAGCTGATAAAGCTTCCGTTGTAGCTTCTGCTTTAGGCAATCTCCGCTTAAAGATTGCAGAAGAAAATGATTTAATACCGGAAGATATTTATGAGTTTGTCTGGATAGTAGATTTTCCACTATTTGAATATGATGAGAATGAGGATCGTCTGGCTGCACTTCATCATCCATTTACTGCACCAGTGGAAGCAGATGTTGAAAAATTAGAAACTGATCCAGCTTCTGTCAAATCAAAAGCCTATGACCTTGTCTTAAATGGAGAAGAGTTGGGTGGAGGAAGTATCAGAATTAATAACCATAAACTTCAGGAAAAGGTTTTTTCTGCTCTATCCATAAGTGAAGAAGAGCAGCAGGAAAAATTTGGTTATTTGCTGGAAGCTTTTGACTATGGCACACCACCACATGGTGGGATTGCATTTGGTCTTGACCGCTTAATGATGATTGTTGGTCGTACTGATTCAATTAGAGATGTAATTGCCTTTCCTAAAACACAAAAGGCAACTTCTCCGCTGACTAATGCACCTTCAAAAGTTGATAAAAAACAGCTGCAGGAGTTAGGAATTTCTATTCGTTCTTAGTGTCATTATAGGGATATTTTGCTTGCAGATTTAAGAAAAATATGTTAATATTATTTATAGAAAAGTAAATATCATCTGCCGTGTTCGACAATGATTAAACATTTTGACCAACACTTAGACATAGGGAGCCTGAACTCTACCTGCGGCGTAGAAGCCTTAGATGGACCTATAAACCAGGTAGGAGGGCACCCACTTGGCAGACAGGGATCAAAATTCCAAATCAACCGGCACGGCGGATGAGTTTTTAGCTAACCTATTTCAGGTTAGCTTTTTTATTGTAATAATGTTTTATTTTGCAGAAGAATAACTTTTCTGCTATTATAGATTTAAGCTTTAATAATCAGATTGAGGTGTAAATTATGCAAAAAAAAGAAGAGTTAAGGAAAAAATGTTTAACTGAAAGAGCAAAAATTTCTCAAACTAAGATCAGCAGCTGGAGCAGTAAAATTAACAAGTATTTTTTAAATCTTCCTCAATTAAAAAAAGCAAAGAAAGTTATGGCTTATGCTTCAATGCGTAAAGAAATAGAAACTTTTGATTTAATGGAAAAATTATTAGACCAGGGTTATTTATTGTACTTACCTTTTACCAGAAAAGATATCGTTGATCTAGGAACGGCCCAGATAAATGATCTTGATTCAGATTTAAAAGATGGAGTTTATGGAGTTCAGGAACCTGCTGTAAAAATAAGAGATGAAAAACCACCAGAAGACCTTGATCTAATAATTGTTCCGGGAGCCTGTTTTACACGCAGCGGTTATCGGATTGGTTATGGTGGTGGTTATTATGACAGTTTTTTAAGCAAACATGCCAATCAGGCTCTTAAAATTGGCTTTTGTTATGATCGCTTTATTTTAGATTCAATACCTGTTGAAGAGCATGATGTTCCAGTTGATATTATAATTACAGAAAAAGAAATAATTCGAACAAAGTAATAGAGGTGAGATTGTGAACCTTTTTGAAAACAAGAATAATCAGGAAAATAATAATGATCGTCCTTTAGCCTTTAGAATGCGTCCCCGCAGTCTGGATGAATTTTATGGTCAGGAAGAAATAGTTGGAGATAATAAACTTTTAAGCAGGGCTATTAAAGCTGATCGTCTGCAGTCTCTCATTTTTTATGGACCACCTGGCACAGGAAAAACCAGTCTGGCTCAGGTAATTGCCAATCAGACTGAAGCCGAATTTGTGAAACTAAATGCAGTAACTTCTGGAGTTAAAGATATTCGAGAAGTAATCAAAAAAGCCAAATCAAACCGAAATTTATATAATAATAAAACTATACTATTTATTGATGAAATTCACCGTTTTAATAAATCACAGCAGGATGCACTACTTCCTTCTGTAGAAAATGGAACTGTGATTATGATTGGTGCCACAACTGAAAATCCATATTTTGAAGTTAATTCTCCGCTTTTATCACGCTCGAGAATTTTTAGGCTGGAAAAATTAAACAGCAGCCAGGTATTTTCTATTTTAAAAAAAGCACTCAGTGATCAGGAGCGCGGACTTGGAAAACTTAATATTGATATTTCTGATAAGGATCTTGAATTCATTGCTGAACTTGCTGATGGTGATGCCAGAGTTGCTTTAAACACTTTAGAATTGGCAGTTTTAACAACTCCGGCAGATAAAGATGGTTTGATAAATCTTAATAAGGAAATTATAGAAGATTCTATGCAGAAAAAAATATTGAATTATGATCGCTCTGGTGATAATCACTATGATGTAATTTCTGCTTTCATTAAAAGTATGCGCGGTTCTGATCCAGATGCAGCAGTTTACTGGCTGGCCAGAATGATTGTCAGTGGAGAAGATCCCAAATTCATTGCCCGCAGAGTAGTTATCCATGCAGCAGAAGATGTAGGAATGGCAGATCCTACAGCTTTAATAATTGCTGAATCAGCTGCCAGGGCGGTAGAACAGATTGGCTTTCCTGAAGCTAAAATTCCTCTGGCAGAGGCAGTTATTTATATAGCAACTGCTCCAAAAAGTAATTCTGTTGTTAAAGCAATTAATAGTGCTGTAGAATATGTAGAAAATAATAAGGCGGGAGATGTACCGCCTCATCTAAAAGACAGCCACTATGCTGGAGCTTCAGAGCTGGGACACGGTCTGGATTATAAATATCCCCACAGCTATTCTAAAAATTATGTAGAACAAAATTATCTACCTGAGGAGATGGAAGACATATCTTTTTATGAACCTGGAGAGATGGGAAGGGAAAAAAAGACAGCTCAATTTTTAGACTATCTAAAAAACAAGGGGCAGACAGAGGATGATAACTAATGTCTAAAGTTAAAAAAAGGCCTGCTAATAATATGGAAGTCAGAAATCAGGTTAAAGACAGCAAATTTTACGGCAGCATTTTTGCGGCTAAAAATAGAGAAGAGGCTGAAAAGAGAATTGAAGAAATTAAAGAAAAATATTCTGATGCAACCCATAATGTTTCCGCTTTCCGGGTAGAAAATCCTCAATTGGATCAGGATCCCGTTGAATATTTTGATGATGATGGTGAGCCTTCCGGCTCTTCCGGTCCACCGGTTTTAGAAGCAATTAAAGGCGAAAATCTAATCAACACGGTAATAATTGTAACCAGATATTTTGGAGGAACAAAACTGGGAATTGGAGGACTCATTAGAGCTTACGGTGATACTGCCAGGCTGGCGATTAAAGAAGCAGGAATAGAAAGTTTAAGTGAATTTTACCAGATCGAAGTTAAAACTTCTTTTGATAAAATTGGAACTGTTTTGGGGCAGCTGGAAGCTTTGAAAGCAGATATTCAAAATACTGAGTATAATAATCAGGGAGCAGCTGTAAAAGCTATAATACCCACAGATATTAAAGATAGGCTAAAAAACATTTTACAGGAAAAGACAGCTGCAGATTATAAGTTTAAGATTATTAGAAGTGTTTTTAAATGATTTTGATATATCTGGAAAATCAGTATTGACAGTGTTTTTAACATATGTTAAAATTAATTAAAAGTTGATAATTGATGTCAAGTTTATATGGGGTGAAAATATGAGAGTTTCAACTAAAGGAAGATATGGATTAAGGGCAATGGTTGACCTGGCAGAACATGATAAAGGAAAAGCTATTCCGATTCGCGAGATTTCCGAAAGACAGAATATTTCTGAACAGTATTTGGAGCAGTTATTTGCTACTTTAAGAAAAGCTAAATTAGTAAAAAGTGTTAGAGGTGCTCATGGAGGCTATATGCTTAATCATGAGCCAGAAGATATAAGTGTTGCTGATATTCTGACAACATTAGAAGGTCCAATTGCTCCTGTAGATTGTGTAGTAGAAGAAGATTTTTGTAATTATATTGATAAATGTGTTATTCACGGACTCTGGGAAGAACTCGCAGATGTAATTAATGATGTAATAGAGAATATGACTCTTGCTGATTTGAGAGATAAAGCAGTAAAAGAAAAGAAAAGAGAAGAAAATGCCAAACAAAAAAAGTTAGAGGCTAAATAAGTGGAAGATATATATCTTGATCATGCTGCGACAACTCCAGTTTTCCCGGAAGTAATTGAGGTAATGAAACCCTTTTATAATAATAATTTTGCTAATCCAGCCAGTTCCCATCTTCCCGGACAGAAATCAGCCTCAGCATTAGAAGATGCGCGTGAACTGGTGGCAGAATTAATTGGAGCAAAAAAAGCAGAAGAAATTGTTTTTACTGCTGGTGGAACAGAAGCAGATAATCTGGGAATTAAAGGTACTGCAATGGCACTTGCTGAGCAGGGAAAACATATTATAACTTCTTCCATAGAACACCATGCAGTTTTAAAAAGCTGTGAATATCTGGAAAAACATTTGGGATTTGAAGTTACATACCTTAATGTTGACCGGGATGGTATTGTTGATATTCAGGAACTGCGGGATAAAATTAGAGAGGATACAATTTTGATTTCAATAATGTTCGCTAACAACGAAATAGGCAGTATTCAGCCGATCAAAAAATTAGCAGCTGTTGCTGAAGAACATGATATTTTATTTCACACTGATGCAGTTCAAGCAGTCGGACAGCTTAAAATAGATGTTAAAGATCTGGGAGTGGATCTACTTTCTATTTCAGCACATAAATTTAATGGGCCAAAGGGTATAGGGGCTCTTTTTGTACGTAAAGGAGTGGAATTAATCCCCCAGATGTCTGGAGGCAGTCAGGAAAGAAAAAGAAGAGCTGGCACAGCCAATCTTGCAGCAGCAGTTGGTATGGGAAAAGCAGCAGAAATAACTGCTGCGAATTTAATTGACAAAAGAACAAGACTAATTTCACTCAGAGATTATTTCATTTCTGAACTTTTATCCAATTTTAAAAATGCTGAGATTAATGGACCTGCTCCTGAAAGCCGGAAGCGCTTACCGGCTAATATAAATGTTGCTTTTAAAAATCTGGACGCAGAATCAATATTGTTTAATCTGAGTTTGAATAATATCGCGGCAGCAGCAGGTTCAGCCTGTGCTTCAGGTTCTCTAAGTGTTTCTCATGTATTAAAAGCTCTGGGTTTAGAAGCTGAATATGTTAAAGGATCAATTAGATTTTCTCTTGGTAAGGGTAATAACCGAGAAGAAATAGATTATGTAGTTGAAAAATTAAAAGAAATTATAGGTAGATTGAATTCATTAAAAGATGAATAAATAAATTTTTAAGGGTGTAAATAATGAAAAAAGTTATGGTTGCAATGAGTGGTGGTGTAGATAGTTCTGTGGCAGCTGCTCTTTTAAAAGAAGAAGGTTATGAAGTAATAGGGGGAACCATGCATATTTTTCCTGATTATGAAGAAGCAACTGATAGGGAAGATCACTGCTGTTCCTATTCTGCTGTTAGGGATGCAAAAAGGGTAGCTCAAAAACTTGATATACCTCATTTTGTATTTAATCTGCAGCAGGAGTTTCAGGAAAAAGTTATTGACTATTTTGTGGATGAGTACAGTCAGGGTAGAACTCCCAATCCCTGTGTGATGTGCAATAAGGAAATAAAGTTTGAAGCACTCCACAGAAAAGCGATTGAGATTGGCTGTGATTATATTGCCAGTGGTCATTATGCAAAGATAGAAAAAGAAAATGGCCGTTATATTTTAAAAAAGGGAATGGACGATAATAAAGATCAGAGTTATATGTTATATGTGCTTAATCAAGAACAGTTAAGTCAGACTTTATTTCCTTTAAGTGAATATACAAAAGCTGAAATTAGAGAAAAGGCTAAAGAGTTAGGATTTGAAATTCATGATAAAGCAGAAAGTCAGGAAATTTGTTTTGTGCCAGATGATGATTATGTAAGATTTTTGGATACAAATTATCCTGAAATTTCAAAAGCAGGTCCTATTTTAGATACTGAAGGAAAACAGGTGGGTACTCATGAAGGGTTATCTCACTATACTATTGGTCAGCGTAGAGGTCTTGGTATTTCTATGGGCTATCCAATTTATGTTACAGAACTGGATTACGAAAATAATGCTGTAATAGTTGGCAGAGATGACAAAGTATTTAGTGATGGCTTAATTGCTGAGGATATTAATTTTATTCCTTTTGCAGATATTGATGGTCGAATGGAAGTAGAGGCGCAAATTAGATATAATAGTTTTCCAGTTAAAGCTTATATAGAAAAAGCTGATAAAGATAAATTAAAGGTTGAGTTTGAAGAAGCCCAAAGAGCTATCACACCAGGACAGTCAGTTGTTTTTTATCTTGATGATTTAGTATTAGGTGGAGGAATTATCAAAAAAAGCATTAAAATTTCTTGACAAACAGAAAAAGCCTTGATAAGATAATAAGCGTCGCACAGAAAGTAAGTTCTTTTAAAGAACAAAATCCTTCAAGGCTTTTTAAAAGTTTTCCTAAAAAGTTCTTGACAAAATGCGGTGGAGTTGATAAGAT
>JBKHDA010000019.1:0-35922 GCA_046541575.1 Halanaerobium sp.
CTGTTAATTATCTCCACAGACTTTTTGCTGAATATTATAACCCCAGCTGGAATCCACATTACTATACCGGTCTTTACTGTGCGCTGGGGCTTTATAAATCAAATAAAATCAATGATATAAGAATTAAAAAAATGGCTGTGATTCAGGCAATTGAATATTTTATGAATAATGTGCTTTAAAAATTATATGGTAGTAAAAAGCTTTCTTTCAGTTATTTAACATAATTGATAGGTGGCAAATAACTAATTAAAGAAGGCTTTAGATTTTTATTATATTTTTATTTAACTTCTTCTGCTGTCTATAATGATAATGAAAGTTAAAAAAGAGTTCAAAACTAATTGTGAATTGATGCTTTTTAACCCGGTACAAAACGGCCGTTTTGTACCGGGTACATAAATGTTTTCTTTATTCAACTTCCAGGACCAGAGTTTCAAAGGGGCTTAATCTGTAATCAAAATTATTCTGTTCAGTTTTAAGTCTACGGGTACTATCATTATAATTACTTAAAATCAGTTTCTTTAATTTATAATCAAGATTTAAATTCTGTTTCTGATCTCTAAAATTAGCAATAACCAGTACTTTTTTAGCTCCTTCCACTCTCAAATAAGCCATAATATTTTCATTTTTCTCAAGCAGCTGCTTATAATTTCCATCTATCAAAGTTTCTGAATAACTGCTTTCTTTTCGCAGTTCAATTAAATCACGGTAAAAATAATAAAGTGAATCAGGATCGGATAATTCTTTTTTGACATTAATTTCTCTATAATTAGGATTGACTTTAAGCCAGGACGTACCACTGCTGAAACCTGCATTTTTACTGTCATCCCACTGCATGGGTGTCCTGCTGTTATCCCGGCTTCTATCCCAGACAGCTTTCAGAACCTCATCTTTTTGGTAACCATTATCTAAAGCCATTCTATATTTTCCAATTGAAGCTGCGTCATTATAATCTTCAATCGAATCATACTGAACATTAGACATTCCTATTTCCTGCCCCTGGTATATAAAAGGAACTCCTCGCATCAGCATAAATAAAGCTGCCAGCATTTTGGCTGAATAAATATTAATATTTTTCTCAGCTAAATATTTATTCAAACTGCGCGGCTGATCATGATTTTCTAAAAAGAGCGCCACTCGGCTGTCCCGATCATATGTCTGCTGAATTTTATTAAAAACTTTTTTTAGTTTTATTAAATCCCATTCTTTCTCCTGCATCCAGTTGCTGTCAGGTCTCATAACCAGATCTGTGTGTCTAAAATCAAAGATAAAGTCAAAAGGGCCTCCCTCACCCACAAATTCTTTCATTCTTTCACTTTTATCAGGATATATTTCAGCAACAGTCACAATTTTATAATTAGAAAAGCACTGGTTATTCAGCTCATTTAAATAATCCAGTATTCCCTCCTGATTGGCAGTTGCAGAATGAATTTCGGCCAGCCCATCTGCACCATCTCGATTTAAATCTTTATACTCTCCTTTTTTGATAAAGCTAATAGCATCAACTCTAAACCCGGCCAGTCCCTTATCCAGCCACCAGTTAACCATCTGATATAATTCCTGCCGCAGCTCTTTATTTTCCCAGTTTAAATCTGGCTGCTCTTCTGCAAAAGTATGAAGATAATACTGTTCAGTCTGCTGATCATAAGTCCAGGCTGAACCACCAAAAACAGAGCGCCAGTTAGTTGGTGGCTCACCATTTTCTTTCGGATCCTTCCAGATGTACCAGTCCCTTTTTGGATTATTTTTACTCCGCCTTGACTCCTTAAACCATTGATGTTGGTCTGAAGTATGATTAATAACTAAATCCATCATAATTCCAATATCTCTTTTTTTAGCTTCTGTAATTAGTTTTTCCATATCTTCCATTGTTCCAAACTGTTTATCAATCGAATAATAATCATCTATATCATAGCCATTGTCTTTCATGGGAGAACTGTAAACCGGGCTTAACCAGATAATATCAATCCCCAGTCCAGCCAGGTAATCAAGCTTTTCTATTATACCAGGTAGATCACCAATGCCATCTCCATTACTGTCATTAAAGCTTTTTGGATATATTTGATAAATTACTCTGTCATGCCACCATTTTTTTGCCATTTTAAATCACCCTTATTTACTTATAGTTTTTTATGATTTATTTGCCTGCACCTTCTATTACTCCACTAATAATTTTATCCTGCATTGCAATATAAAATATAATGACCGGAATAATTGCCAGGATTAAAGCAGCCATTGCCTGACCATAACTTGAGGTATACTGACCGAAAAAATAAAAAGTTGATAGCGGGATTGTTCTCATGCTTTTTGAAGTCAATACTAAGGAAGGTAAAAGAAAATCATTCCAGATCCAGAGCACATCTAAAATTGCTATTGTTGCTGTTACAGGTTTCAAAATCGGGAATATTATTTTCCAAAAAACCTGCAGTTTAGTAGCACCATCTATTTTAGCTGCTTCTTCTAACTCTACCGGTACATTTTTAATAAAACCATGGTACATAAAGGTTGCAAGACTGACTCCAAATCCTAAGTAAAAGACTGTTAATAAAAGCCTACTGTTTAACATATTCAAGGACCCATAAATTGTCACAAAGGGGATCATTAAAGCCTGAAATGGAATAATCATTGAGGCTACTAAAATCATAAATATAATCTTATTAATTTTCCAGTCCCATCTGACCAGAAAGTAAGCCAGCATTGAAGAGAAAACAATGATTAGCAGCAGAGAAAGTGTAGTAATTATAAAAGAATTTGTTAAGGCTGACAGATAACCCATTGTATTAAATGCATTTATAAAGTTATCAAAATTAATTGTCTTCGGCAGTGCAATAGGGTTATTCAAAATATCCATTCTAGGTTTTAAAGAATTAATTAATACTAAAAAGAAGGGGAATATATAAAATACCAGTAATAAAATTGAGAGAATCATTAACGGTAAATTGCTCTCCTTGATTTTCTTGAGTTGTGCCCTCATTATGCCTCAACCTCCATTTTTTTCATAATAGAAACCTGTGAAACTGCTATTACAGCCACAATCACAAATAAGATAAATGCTTTTGCCTGACCGGAACCGAAATTTTGACTCAAAAAGGCGTCATTATAAATATGAAGTGTAATTAATTCTGTCATCTTAAATGGCCCCCCATTGGTCAGCGAGATATTTATATCAAATACCATAAAACTACGCTGCAGAGTTAAAAATAAGCTGATAGTAAATGAAGGAATCATCAGAGGAAGTTTGATTTTAAGCAATTTCTGCAGTCCTCCTGCTCCATCGATTGCAGCAGCTTCCATTACAGACTTTGGCAAACCCATAAGTCCAGCAATATAAATTAACATCATATAACCTGAATTTTTCCAGACTCCTACAATTACCAGGGCCCAGAAAGCTCGATTGGGATCAACCAGCCAGGATTCAGTTAAAAATGGAATCTGCATAAATTCTCCAGCGTGAACCAAAATTCGACTAAAAACAAACTGCCAGATAAATCCCAAAATAACTCCACCAATTAAATTCGGAGTAAAGAAACCGGCTCTAAAAAAATTTTTGGCCTTAATTTTGCTGGTTACTATTAAAGCCAGAGTAAAAGCCAGCAGATTGGTGATAATAACTGAATAAATTACATATTTAAAAGTTAATCGAAGTGAATTCCAGAAATCAGGATCATTAAAAGCCACTCGATAATTTTCTAAACCTGTAAAATTAATTGTCTGGCCAAATCCAGTCCAGTCAGTAAAAGTCATTAAAAGTCCAAAGATAAAAGGCAGCCCTACAACTGCAAAGAAAACCAAAAGCGGTATTAGAGCAAAGGTAGAAAAAGACTTGAATTTCTCTAAAAAATTATTTTCATTATACATTATTTCACTCCCTTGTGGCTGTTCTTAAAAGATAAATTTTTTAATGGAAAGCTGCAGCTTTAACTGCAGCTTTATAAGTTAATTTAGTCTGTCCAGATATTTAGAAATTCCTGGGTAAATTGTTCTCTATCTGCATAACCTGATAGATATTTCTGTAGAGCCGATCCCATATCAGGAAAATATCCTGACGGATAGTGATTATTCATCCATTCCAAAGTATTTCCGTTATCCATATATTCAAGAATTGAATCGGAAAGATTATCCTCGGGTGAAACCTCGAAGTTATCAAAAGCAGGAATAAAGTTAAATTCGTTGATATAATAATCCTGACCGGTTTCGGAAGTAAATAACCAGTTTAAAAATTCTTTGGCTGCTTCCTGTTCGGCTTCAGTGGACTGTGATTCGTCTACTGTCCAGTAAGAAGGTACTCCAACAGAAATTTCATTATTTCCGTAGTCATCAGAATTATTGCTTACCGGATAGGGCAAAAATCCATATTCAGCTTCTTCATTAGCTTCTTTGAGCTGGGGCAGAGCCCAGTTTCCCATAAACCAAAAGGCTGCCTCCCCATTGGCAAGATCCAATACGGCATCATCATAGGTTGGTGAAAGGGGTGAATTTTGATGAACATTGTTTTCTGCCAGCAGATCAAAAGTATCCAGCCAGCCATTATATACTTTGTTTTCTTTCAGATTTACTTCTCCCTCGCTCATTGCAGTTAAAAAATCATGTCTTTCCTGACTGCTCTCCGACTGAGCTGCAAACATAATATTGGTTAAATGAGCCCCCAATGACCAGTCCATAGGTGAAACAGTAATTGGTTTAACTCCAGCAGATTCAATTTCTGCAAATACTTCAGCCAACTCATCTCTGGTGTTTACCTCATTAATATCATAATCAGATCCAAAAATATCTGTAATAACATCTTTATTATAAATCAGTCCAAAAGCTTCAACAGTTAGAGGTAATCCAATAGTCTTACTATCATAATTATATTCAGTATCTTCGACCAGATTATCTGTAATTTTCATTTCACTTAAGTCCAACAGGCGGTCACTAAATTCATTGATTTCAGATCCCATATTGATAATTGTTGGGGCATTACCTGATGAATACATAGAAGTAAAACGTTGATAGGCATTCTGTCCGGAAAGGGGTATTAATTCCAGTTCAATATCGTCTTTTTCATCATTAAAAGCTTCTACCATATCTTCTAACTGGGCTGCAATTTCTGGTTTTCCAATTAATAAACTAATTTCTGTAACATCATCCTGTGCCATCACTGCTGTGTTTACTGAAAAAACCAAAGCTAAAACTAATAAAATCATTGTTAATTTTTTAAGCATTTATATTCCTCCTAAATATTTTTTAAACCCTAAATTAGATACTCCCCGGCAGTACAAGCTTTTCTATCACCACCTTTCAAATTAAATTAATGTATGAAACGCTTTACATAAACTTTAAAATACTAAACTGTTTCTCTTAATAAAATTTCATGCTCAAATAAATATTCATCCTGTTCCAGCTGCTGACCCTTAATCAACTGCAGTAATAATTCGACTGATTTTTTCCCTATTTCAAAATATGGCTGGTTTACTGTACTCAATTCTGGCACTGAATCTCTGGAAATATCTATATTATCAATTCCTATCAGGGCAATTTCTTCCGGTATTTTTAAATTTATATCCTGAGCATACCTCATTGCTCCTATAGCCATCTCATCATTGGCGGCAAAAACAGCTTCTGGAATCAAATAGTTTTCAATAATTCTTTTTAAAGCCTGATAACCGCTTTCTAAATCATATTCTCCCTTTTGGATAAAACCTTCTTCAATATCTAAACCTAAATCATTCATTGCCTGTTCATAAGCCAAAAGTCGACTTGACCTGTGTTCTTTAAGTGGAGAACCACTAATAAAAGCAATTTTTCGGTATCCTTTTTGATAGAGTTTATTTACAACCTGATAGGCCATTTGATAATTATCTATATTAAGATTGGGAATTGTTAAATTTTCGTGATTTCTATCTCTAAAAATCTGGATTAATGGTAAATCAAATTTCTTAATTAAAGCCTCTTCTTTTTTATTATACTCTCCACTGATAAAGATCAGGCCATCTGCTCTTCTTCGTTCTAAAATATTAAAGAAATTCTCCAGGCGCGAATATTTAGAGGCATAATTAAAAATTACTAAATCAAGATCGTTTTGCTCAGCGATTTTTTCAATCGCCCTTAAAGTTCTCCCAAAGACTGTGTTTAAAATATCAGGAATAATAACTCCAATTAAATTTGTCTGCTTTTTACGTAAGTTTCTGGCATTTACATTTGGAGAATACCCTAAACTCTTAATTGCCTTTAGAACTTTTTCTTTTACTTCTTTAGATACATAGGACTCTCCATTGATCACCCGAGATACTGTAGCAGTTGAAACTTCAGCTTTTCTGGCAACATCTTTAATTCCCGGCCGAGAAGATTTTTTCTTCTTGTTTTTTGAATAACCGAGTTCTTCTATTTTTTGATTTATTATTTTTTCTTTTGCAGCAGATACATTAGCTTTATTATTTAAAACTCTGGAAACTGTTGCCGTTGAGACTCCTGCTGCTTCTGCAACATCTCTAATTGTTGTCATTATAATCACCCCATTAAATCATTTTGTTGACTCTCTAATAATTATTTCGTGTTCAAACACAACAACTTTATCTTTTAGTTCTTTTTGATCAATTAAATCAATCAGCATATCTGTCAGTTTTACCCCGATTTGATTGAGGGGATGACTGATAGTCGTCAGTCGTGGATTAGTGAAACTGGAATAGCGAATGTTATTAAAACCTGCTACTGAAATATTTGCCGGAATCTTTATTCCATTTTTCTGCAAATAATTCATTAATTTAATTGCAGTCTGGTCACTGCTGACAAAAACCGCATCAATCTCTTCCTTTTTTTCTAAAATTTTAGAAAATGTTCTGTCTTTATCTTTCGCAAGCTCTATTATCTGAAATTTGCCTGCTTTAAAACTATTATTCTGATGTGAATCCAGAAAACCTTTTTTCATAATTTTTTTTAAATGTTTATTCTGATAGGTGTTTAAAAATATAATATTCTGATGCTGCTGCAGCAGATAAAAAGTCATCTCATATACTGCTTTATAAAAATCAATTCCGGCTGAAGGAAAAGAGTTTTTTTGTTGAAAATTTGCGAACTGAACCACTGGAAATTCGCATTCAGATAAGATATCATAGTATTTATCAGGTAGATTTTCTGAAATATAAATTAACCCATCTACCCGTCGCTGCTGCAGGATTCGAATAGTATTATCGATAAAATTTTCTTTATCAACTTCGTTAAATAAAATCACATTATAATTATTGTTATCAGCTTCATTTTCAATAACTGCTGCCAGCTGATCATAAAATGGGTCTGAAATATCGGGCATAACAAGAGCTATCAGTTTTGTTTCATCTCTCCTTAAATAACGAGCATTCATATCCGGCTTGTAATTTAATTTTTCCATAGCTGTTATTACTTTATCTTTAGTCTCTGGCTGAACTACATCCTTATTATTTAAAACTCGAGAAACTGTACTTTTGGAAACACCTGCTAATTTAGCTACATCATTTATATTTATCATAATCATTTATCACCTTTTGTATGAAACGCTTTACATAAAGTATAAACCTAAATTTATTGTTTGTCAAGTGATTATTCTGATTTTTTTGAGTATTAATTGTGAATTGATTCTTTTTAACCCGGTACAAAACGGCCGTTTTGTACCGGGTACATAAATGTTTATTTACTTAAAGACAGGTTGTCATCTTCTCGCTTTGCTTTATACATTGCACTATCAGCATTTTTAATTAAAATTTCTAATTCTCTGCTGTCATCAGGATAAAAGCTGATTCCTCCACTAACTGAAATTTTAATTTTCTCATCACCAATTACCAGAATGTCATTGAGCTCTTTAATTAATCTTTTAGCAACTTTAATGATTTCAGATTTGCTGTTTAAATCCGAAAGTGCAACCAAAAACTCATCTCCACCCATCCGGGCAACTATATCTTCTTCTTTTAAATTGTTTTTCATTTTAGCAGCTATGCTTTCTAAAACTTTATCTCCTGTATCATGACCATAATTATCATTAATTGCTTTAAATTGGTCAATATCAATAAATATCAGACCGATATTGCTGCCCGAAAAATCTGCCTTCTGCTTTAAAGTTTCAAATTTTTCAGTAAAATATTTTCTATTGGCCAGCCCGGTAAGTTTATCATGATAGGCCTGATGCTCAAATTTCCGTAGTAAATAAGTCACTACCGCAATAAAACTTGCAAATAATACAGCCAGTAGGATAACATTGAATATAAATAATCTGCGATGTTCAGCTATTTCAGCCTGCATGATCTGATTATTATATACAATTCCAACAACATAGGAATTCCAGCCCTGTTCATTTTCCTGATCACTTACTAAGGCCGGAAAGAATCGATAACGTAAATTATTATCTCCATTCTCTCCTGGGCTGGACTGCAGATCATTTTGCAGTACAGCCTGTCTGGCCAGTTCTTCTTCAAATTCCGGCACATCAGGATTTAGATAGGGTTTTTTGCTGTTTCTGAGTTTTGCAACCTGATGTTCAATGGGTTCAACACTGTAAAATGAGATATCTTCTACAATCGCATATTCTTCAGTTAAAGCAGTTGCATCTTTAAAAAGATTTAAACTTTGAAAGGAAGGATACTGATCTTCAATACTCACACTGAGCTCAAATAAATACTGATTATCCGGACTCGGCATATAGCTGTATTTTTTTATTTCGCCTGTCTGAGTTGAAAGATCTATTCTATCTACTTCAAAATCACTGCCTGCCATTCTTTCCCGCAGAACAGTTGCAAAACTGCCAAATTTTGAAAAATCAAGACCCCGATCTTCCTGATAAGTAGTCTTAATAATTTTCAAATCCTGATCAACTATATAAATATCATAACCAGAAAAACGCTGCTGCAGTTCTTCTAAATCCCAGTCCATCACATCTGGATTTTCCTGGTATTTTTCCACCATTATCTCTGAATGTTCTCTCATTTCCTGATTCAACTGCTGTTCTGCAATTTTATAGGCATCATTTATATACTTAACAGTCTGCAAAATATTTTTCTCCACCAGCTGCTGTTGAATCCGGTATTTGTCTTCTACTACTTCTTTAATATTAGTATATTGAGTAGAAAATATATAAATCATAATTAATGCCAGCAGGACAATAATTATGTACTTAAATTTGCTCAATAATTTTTCCAATTAGACCCCTCCTAAAAACAACAATACTACCACCAGTTTTTTTTTATTATACCATAAAAGCAGAAAAAAGACAGCTTATGGAAAACTGTCTTTTAAAGATATATGTGAGTTTATTCTTTTTAACCAGGTACAAAACGGCAGTTTTGTACCTGGTACTTATAAGTTTTACTTATGCCTCTTTCTAAGTTCTTTTCTAATCTGATCAGGATTGATTCCTCTTTCAGCAAGTAAAACAAGCATGTGGTAGACTAAATCTGCTGCTTCGTAAATCAGCTCATCATCTGGATCATTTTTGGAGGCAATAATTACTTCGGCTGATTCTTCCCCAACTTTCTTTAAGATCTTATCTATACCCTCTTCAAAAAGATAGGTGGTATATGATCCCTCTGGCATTTCTTCTTTACGGCTTAAAATTAAATCATAAAGAAAATCAATCACTTTTTCTGTTTCAAACTCAGCTTCTATAGTCTGCGCCTGCTGCTGCATTTTCATCATTTCTTCCGCTTTTGCCTCAGTCTCCTCTGCAAGCTTACGGTAAAAACAGGAATTTTTACCTGTGTGGCAGGCCGGACCGGCCGGATCAACCAGAAATAAAATCGTGTCCTGGTCACAGTCATAATAAATTTCTTTAATCTCCTGAGTATTACCTGAAGTCTCACCTTTATGCCAAATTTCCTGGCGGGAACGGCTGTAGAAGACTGTCTCTCCTTTTTCCAAACTTAAATTAAATGACTCCTCGTTTAGATAGGCTACCATCAGCACCTCTTTTGTCCGATAATCCTGAACAACCGCAGGCATTAAGCCCTGCTCATTATATTTAAAATCAATTTCATCTAATTTTTCTATTATTTCTAACACTCAACCACCCTTTCCCAACTAAATTTGAACATATATAAATAAAATTCAAACTATACAGGTTAAAATTAATCTATAAACACCAGAGGCAGAAGACTCTATAATCATCGCCTATGTTTTGACTCAATTCTAACTGGAATTGCTGCCTTTTCCAGTTCAGCCTTGACATCTCTGATTGCAATTTCTCCAAAGTGAAAAATTGAAGCTGCAAGTGCTGCATCAGCGCCAGTTTCTTTAAAAACATCTATAAAATGCTGTATACTGCCGGCACCACCGGAGGCAATAACTGGAATATTAACTGCCTCTGTTACAGCTTTCAGCATCTCCAGATCAAAACCATCTTTGGTCCCATCAGAATTAATACTGGTTAAGAGAATTTCTCCTGCTCCCAGCTCTTCTAATCTTTTAACCCATTCAATCAGATCAATTCCGGTTTCTCTGCTGCCGCCGTGCACAAAAATCTCCCAGCCTTTACCAGAATCTCTTTTTGCAGCATCAACTGCTCCTACAATACACTGTGATCCAAACTTAAGGGCTCCTTCTCGAACCAGTTCCGGATTTTTAACAGCAGCTGAATTTACTGAAACCTTATCAGCACCAGCCCGGAGAATAAACTGCATATCTTCTACTGTCCTGATTCCTCCCCCGACTGTCAGCGGAATAAAAACCTGAGCTGCCACCTTTTCCACCAGCTCAGCCAGAGTCTTACGCTTTTCTTTGGTTGCAGTAATATCTAAAAACACAAGCTCATCTGCCCCCAGTGCATTGTATTCTTTTGCAGATTCTACCGGATCACCGGCATCTCTTAAACCAACAAAATTTACACCTTTTACAACCCTGCCGTCCTTGATATCCAGGCAGGGAATAATTCTTTTTTTAAGCATTAGCTTCACCCAGCTTTGTTAAAACTTCTTCTAAATCTACCTTTTTTTGATAAATTGCCTGGCCGGTAATGGCTCCATAGAAATCCTCAGCTGCCAGATCATATAAATCCTGATTGGAGCTGATTCCTCCTGAAGCAATAATCTTTAACTCTGTTACCTGCTTCAATTTTTTTAGACCTGCAAAATCAGGACCACTGAGCATTCCATCACGCCCGATATCAGTATATAAAATATATCTGACACCCAGAGCTTCCATTTCTTTTGCAAAATCAAGCATATCTCTTTCACTAGCCTCCAGCCAGCCTGAAGTTGCCACTTTACCATCCCTGGCATCTATACTAACTAAAATACTTTCTGTTCCAAATTCTTCAATTATCTCTGCCAGAGTTTTTGGCTCTTTTACTGCCAGAGTTCCAATAATTGCGCGTTCAACTCCCAGATCCAGCAGGCGTTTGACATCTTCTCTTTTGCGAATTCCGCCTCCAGTTTGAATCCTAAGTTCAGTCTCTGCTGCAATTTTTTTGATCACATTGAAATTTTTACTTTCACCTGCAGATGCACCATCTAAATCAACCAGATGCAGCCACTCAGCTCCTTCTGCTTCAAATTTCTGAGCAACCGCCAGTGGATTCTGGCTGTAAACAGTTTTGCGATCAAAATTCCCCTGCTCCAGCCTGACCACCTCACCTGCTTTTAAGTCAATTGCCGGTAATACTATCATCTATAACAGCTCCCTAAAGTTCTCTAAAAGTTTAATTCCATTATCCCCGCTTTTTTCGGGATGAAATTGAAATCCAATTACATTATTTTTTCTAACCACTGCCGGCACAGTAGTTCCATAACCAACTACAGCCAGCACCTCATCTGTAACTTCAGCTAACTGATAGGAATGGACAAAATAGAAATGAGGATTTTCCGGCAGCCCTTTAAATAAAGGATCATTTTTTACTATCTCCAACTGATTCCAGCCCATATGAGGGATCTTGTATTCAGTCTCCATTTTGGTAATATTTCCTTTAAGCAGACCAAGTCCTTCAGTTTTTTGATCTTCAAAACCCCACTCAAATAAAAGCTGCATTCCCAGACAGACCCCCAAAAACGGTCTGCCGGTGGCCACAAATTTTTCTATAAACTCAACAAAATTGTTTTCTTTAAGTCGCTCCATAGCTCCGGGAAAAGCACCTACCCCCGGTAAGACCAGTCCAGAATATTGATCAACACTTTCTAATTTACCCTCTTCTAAAATAACTGTTTCTTCACCAATAAATTCCAGGGCCTTTTGAATGCTGTTTAAATTCCCGGCACCATAATCAATAATCGCTATCACTTAAAGCACACCCTTTGTGGAAGGAATTTTGTCTGACTCTATTTTAACTGCATCTTTTAGCGCTCTGGCCAGAGCCTTAAAAACAGCCTCAACCTGATGGTGGCAGTTTTCGCCGTGCAGAATTTCTAAATGAAGGGTAATCCCTGCATTAAAGGCAAAGGCCCTCATAAATTCCACTACCATCTCAGAAGGGAAATCTCCCACCATCTCTCGTGTAAATGGCAGATCAGTATATAAATAAGGTCGCCCACTGATATCAACAACTGCCCTTACCAGGGTTTCATCTAAGGGAACTAAAGCGCTGCTGAAGCGAGTGATTCCCTTTTTATCAGCTAAAGCTCTGGCAAAAGCTTTACCCAGAGCAATCCCTGTATCCTCTATACTGTGATGAGTATCAATGTGGAGATCTCCTTTAACTGAAAGCTCCAGATCGATATTCCCGTGACGGGCAATCTGTTCCAGCATATGATCAAAAAATCCAATTCCAGTCTTGATTTCACTTCTTCCTTCTCCGTCCAGATTTACACTGGCAATAATTTCAGTTTCCTTAGTTTTGCGCTGTTCTACTGCTACCCGATCTCTACTCATTATAAATCACTCCTAATTCTGCTCTTTAAATTCTGCAAAAGCCGCTAAAACAGCTTCGTTTTCTTCTCTGCTGCCAATAGTAATTCTAATTGCCGGTGGCTCACTATCAAAAGATCTAATTTTAATTCCCTGCTGATTTAAAATCTTTTTAAAATCAGCAGTCTTTTGACCTTCTATGTAAAGAAAATTGGCCATTGAAGGGTAAAGCTGCCAGTTTTGATACTGATTTAGCTTCTGATAGAGCTTCTGTCTTTCTTTTTTAATAAATTCAATTCTTTCTTTTATAATATCATCATTGTCGAGGATTAGACAAGCCAGGATATCAGTTAGAGAATTTAAATTGTAAGGTTTTAATACCTTTTTCAGCTCTTCAACCAGCACCTGATTACCATAGAGATAGCCAAAGCGAATTCCTGCCAGTCCGAAGGCTTTTGAGAAGGTTCTGGTAACTGCCAGATTAGGATAATCTTTAACATCTGGCATTAAGTCAAGCTCACTGAAATCTGCATAGGCCTCATCTACCAGCACCGGCCCGGAAAAATATTCAGCAATTTTTAAAATCATTTCCCGCTCCAGCATCTCACCTGTAGGATTATTGGGAGAACAGAAAAAGATAATTTTTGGTTCTAGTTCATCAATTTTAGCTTTGATATTCTGATAATTAAAATTTTCAGCCAGCGGCAGCTCTTCATAGCAGCCTCCACTTAACTCAGTAAAATATTTATACATCGAAAATGTTGGTGACTGTGAAAACACAACATCACCCGGCTCGACAAAAGTTCTGATCAGCATATCAAGAATTTCATCTGAACCATTTCCTGCTATTACCTCTCTGGTATCAACATCGACCTCCAGCTCTCTGCTTAAATAATCAGCTAAGCTCTGATGTAAGCGCTCTGAATAAATTTCCGGATAGCGGTTGATGTCATGCTGATCAAATTCTTCTTTAAATTTATCCTTAATCTCCCGCGGAAGATCAAAAGGAGATTCATTGCCTGAAAGATTAATTTTAACTTCAAAATCATCCTCTTCTCCATAATAAGGAGAAATAGCTTTAACTTCTGGCCTCAGCAGTTCTTTTAGTTTCTGTTCCTTCTTATTTAAATTATTACTGCTCATTTTTTCCTCCTTCAACTTCTAACTCAAATTTAAATTTATATTTTATTGCCTTAATTTTCTTTTCTAATTCGGACAGAATTTGCATGGGCATCAAGTCCTTCCCCTTCTGCCAGACAGATCACATCACCACTTGCTTCTTTAAGCGCTTCTTTGCTGTAGTGGATAAATCCTGAATATTTAACAAAATCCCTGACAGATAAAGGTGAAAAGAATCTGGCGGTAGAATTTGTAGGTAATACATGATTTGGACCTGCATAATAATCACCGAGAGGTTCCGGCGTATATTCTCCTAAAAAGATTGAGCCTGCATTTTCTACTGCCGGCAGCAGTTCAAATGGATTTTTAACTGCCAGCTCCAGGTGTTCAGGTGCAACCAGATTAATCATTTCCATTGCTGCTTCCTGATCTTCAACTTCAATCATCAGGCCGAAGTTCTCCAGTGATTCTTTTATAATTTCTTTTTTGCTCATATCCTTAATCTGTTTTTCTAATTCATTTTCTACTTTTTCAATCAACTCCGGAGCATCAGTAACCAGAATTGAAGATGCCAGTGGATCATGTTCTGCCTGACTCATTAAATCAGCAGCGATATAGGCTGGGTTTGAATCCTTTTCTGCCATAATCATAATTTCACTGGGACCGGCAATCATATCAATTTTAACCTGGCCAAAAACAAGCTCTTTAGCCATTGAAACATAAATATTACCCGGGCCAACAATAATATCCACTCCAGGAATTGTTTCTGTACCATAAGCTGCTGCGGCTACTGCCTGAGCTCCACCTACTTTAAAAATCCGATCAACACCGGCAATCTCTGCTGCAGCTAAAATAACAGAACTTACTTTACCTTCTTTATCAGGGGGAGTCAGCATTACAATTTCTTCAACTCCCGCAACCTTTGCTGGAATAACAGTCATTAGAACAGAAGAAGGATAAGCAGCTCTACCTCCGGGCACATAAACCCCCGCTTTTTTAAGAGGCTGACATACCTGTCCTGTAATAATACCAGGTTTTTTCTGCTTCTGCCAGGATTTATCTTTTTGATCAGAGTGAAAGTCTTCTATATTAGCTGCAGCATTTTTTAAAGCTTCAATAAAATCTGAATCAACTTCTTTTCTGGCCTGCTCAATCTCTTCCTGCTTGACCACCAGATCTGCTGCCTTAAACTCAATCCCATCAAAACGAGCAGTATAATCTAAAACTGCCTGATCACCATTTTTTTTGACATTTTTTAAAATATCAGCTGCAGTTTCGCGATACTGAGCCAGGTTATCACCTGAGCGGCTGTCCAGCATTTTTTTGACCTGTTCTACATTTTTGCGTCCATTTTTTATTCTTTTTATTTTAAGCATTATTATCATCTCCATTCACTACTTCATCTAAAGCTTCAATTATTGAAGCAATCTCATCCTGTCTGGTCTTCATACTTACCTTATTGACCACCAGACGGGCTGATAGATCTCTAATACTTTCATAAACAACAAGTCCGTTTTCCTTTAAAGTCCTTCCAGTTTCTACAATATCCAAAATTGTGTCGGCCAGACCGGTCAGTGGTGCCAGCTCAATTGAGCCGTTCAGCTTAATGATTTCAACCGGTTCCCCTTTGCTGCGGAAATAGCGGCGGGTAAAATCAGGATATTTAGTTGCCACTTTACGCTCCAGCAGAGTATCTTTGCGGTCTGGCAGTCCGGCCAGGGCAAACTCACAAACTCCATAGTCTAAATCTAAAACCTCATAGAGATCACGATTTTCTTCTAATAAAGTATCCTTACCTACAATCCCAAGATCAGCTGTACCATATTCCACATAAATTGGTACATCTGCAGGTTTAACAAGTATAATTTCAAATTTTTCACTTTCTATTTCAAAAATCAATTTCCGTGATTTAAGCATATTTTCGGGTAAGTCATATCCGGCCTTCCGGAAGAGCTTAACTGCTTCTTTAGCCAGCCTTCCTTTGGCCATGGCAATACAGAGATTATCCATTATCCCCACTCCTCTATTTTATTAAAAATTAAATATTCTAATGCTTCTTTTTGATTTCTTTTAATTACAGCGCTGGCTCCACCATTTTGTTTTAACTCCAGCTCTTCAGCTTTGAGATAAATCTCAAAATCTACCTGCTGAAAATCTAAATATTCCTTCTCTGCTCCATTATATACTTCAGCCACAAAGCCTGAATTCCTTAAGTCTTCTGCAAGTTCAGAGGCAAATTTAAAATCTTTATTTTCAGCATAAGAAATTAAAAATCTTTTTTCCAGATCTTCACTAAAGTTTTCAGTTCTATTTAAATAATCAAGCAAATTTTCTATTTCTAAAGCAAATCCAACTGCTGCCTCTTCAACTCCAAATTTCTCTGTCAGATTATCATAGCGACCCCCACTGGCCAGAAGATTACTGTAGCCTTTAGCATAGCCTTTAAAAATCAAGCCTGTATAATAACCGTGGCGGGAAATTAGCATTGGGTCAAAAGTAATAAATTTCAGAGCTTCAAATTCTTCTAATTTATTAAATAATTTCTCCAGAGTTTTTAAAGCTTCTTGTGTTTCAGCCGAAAGGGGCATTTTTTCTAATTCTTTAACAACTTTTTTGGGATCGCCAAAGAGTGAAGGCAGTCTCAATAAAACTTTTTCTGCATTTTCTGTAAGTTCAATAGTTCTAATATAATTTTTAATTCCAACTTTATTTTTAGCAGCCAGCAGTTTACGCAGCTCTATTTTCTCATTTTCGGCAATTTTTAAATCTGCAAAAATTTCATTGATTAAATCCGCATGGCCAACATCAACCAGAGGTTCCTCTACTCCAACCTGCTGCATCGTTTTGATTAAGAGCAGAATCATTTCTAAATCAGATTCTAAGCTGGCTGAACCGATTAATTCAACTCCAGCCTGAGTTTTTTCTTTAAGGCTTAAACTCTGAGAATTTTTTGACTGAAATGCAGAACTCAAATACGAAAATTTGAGAGGACGAGGACTATCCTGAAAACGACTTGCTGCCAGTCTGGCAATCGGCATTGTCAGGTCCGGTCTTAAAACTAAAATCTGACCCTTATCATCAACCACTTTAAACATTTCACTTTTATCAACAAGTCCTTCTATACCTGCATACAATTCTAAAGACTCAAGTGTTGGGGTGATGACCTCCCGATAAGCATTGGCCTCAAATACCTCTCTAATTGTCTTATATATTGCTCTTCTTTTCCGCAGTTCTGCCGGTAAAATATCTCTAACTCCTTCTACAAATGCATTCATCTATTTTGCCTCCCCTTAATTATTTTAGTACTTTATCATATTAAAGTATTAAAATGTTGTATTTATTATAGTTATATTCTGTCCTGCTGTCAAGTTATTTAGGTAATTTATTTTGATGTCTTAATTTTAACACTATTTGCCGATAATTTAAAATCAGAAAAGGCCCATCAGAAAAATCACTTCTGCAGGCCTCAAAGTATTTTTAAAAATAACTTATATTTTTCTGTTCTTCTAATCTATCTGTAGCCGGTGGGGGAGTAATTGAAAGCTCGCTTATTTCTTTTCTCCATTCTTCAGTCATCTCAATATCAAGAGCAGCTAGAGATCCTTTGAGCTGTTCTAAATTGCGGGCACCTATAATTGGAGCAGTAATTACCTGATTAGACATAACCCAGGCAACTGCTAGTGATGCAGGTTCAACTCCTTTTTTTGCGGCATGTTTGCTGAATTTTTCTGCTATTTGATAATACTGTTTTAAACCATATCGGGCAGCATATTCTTTTCTATCTACCAATCTTCCTTTGTCAGGCCGCTTATCCTTTCCATACTTACCTGTTAATAAGCCTCCACCTAAAGGACTGTAGGAAATAACTCCCAGGTTTTCAGCTGCAGCCATCGGCAGTATTTCTACTTCAGCCTGCCTTTTAACCAGATTATACATCGGCTGAACCATTTCAAAACGAGCCAGACTTTCTCGCCTGGAAATTCCCAGTGCTTTTTCTATCTGCCAGGCAGCCCAGTTGCTGACCCCGGGATATAAGATCTTACCCTCTCTAACCAGATCATCAAATGCTCTTAAAGTCTGCAGCATCTCTGTTTTATTATCAAAACTGTGAACAAAATAAAAATCAATCCAGTCAGTCTTAAGTCTTTTTAAACTTGCTTCTACTCCCAGTTTGATATGGCGGCGTGAAAGTCCCTGAGCATTTATGTCTTCAGACATTTTACCATAAACTTTTGAAGTAATAACAAGTTCTTCTCTGCAGTTGTTTTCCTGCATAAATTTACCAAGAAGTTCTTCAGAATAGCCTTCATTATAAACATCAGCTGAATCAAAAAAATTAATTCCTCTTTCACGTGCTGCTCTAAACATTTTGCGGGACATATTTTCATCAGCAAGTCCACCAAAAGGCATAGTACCAAAACAGAGTGGAGAAACCTGCACCCCGGTTTTACCAATAGTTCTATATTCCATTATTTTCCCCTCCTGAATTACTATTACTATAATTATATTTAATTCAAGAGCCAATTACAAATTATTCTAAAAAATAATAAAAAAACAAGGCCCAAATAATTGTCTGCTTTAGACAAATTGGGCCTTTAGTATCTATTTAATTTTTAATCTACCTTCAGGAACTGAAGCTGATTACTTTTTATTCTCCAGTTTCAATCGGCAGATCATCTTTGTGACTCCACTCAATCCAGGAACCATCATAATTTTCTACATCTTCATAACCTAAAAGCTGAGTTAAAACAAAAGTAGTATGAGCAGAGCGCACACCAGACTGACAGTAATTAATTATATCTTTATCTGGAGTTACTCCTTCTTCTTCATACATTTCTTCTAACTCATCTGCAGTTTTTAATAGATTCTGATCATTAACCGCGTCTTTCCATTCTACAAAATAAGGAGATGGAATACGGCCTCCTCTATCTGCTCCAGCTTTAGTAGATTCACCTGTGTGTTCATCTTCAGATCTGGTATCTAAAATTATAGTATCCTGATCATCAATTGCATCTCTTACATCTTCAACATCAGCCAGTAATGTTTCATCGATTTCATTCATTTCATAATCTACTTCATCACCACTGTTAGGTGATATTTCAGTATCATAATCCGCAGCTCTCCAGTAATCAATACCACCATCAAGTAAGCGGACATCCTCATGTCCAATCATTTCCATTAACCACCACATTCTGGCAGCATCATGTCCTCCACCTTCAGTATAAATTACTACAGTATCATCAGAACTAATACCATTATCTCCTAACCAGTTGGCAAGCCCTTCATGAGAAATTCTCATCCCGGCATATTCATGATCTTCATTGCTTACATCAGGCCTCCAAAGCTGCAGAGCACCAGGAATATGTCCCAGCAAATATTGATCTTCTCTTCTGAAATCAAGTACCACTACATCTTCTTCATCTTTAATCTCATTTAGTTCTTCTGCACTAATTAGCGCATCCGGATTTTCATAACCGCGATCTTCAATAGACACATAATTTTCTTCATCAATTTCAACATCAGTTCTGGTGCTGGTCCAGACAAAATATCCTGCACCTGCTATTACAACTATTAATAAAACTAATAAAGCTTTTTTTAGGTTAAACTTCATTTAATAAATCCTCCTCTGATATTTAAAAAATAATATTAATTATTAAGCAAATTAATTATATAATTCACAAATAGTATTATCAACAGGGTTTCAGTACAAATTGCAGGCTTAAATTTGTGTTAGATACCAGAAATTTATTTAATTAAGATAAAAATTGTGCTATGATAAGAATAAATAGTTTTTTTGTTCCAGAAAAATCATAACAAAAGGAGAGATTTTGATGCTGTTTGATTATCATCTGCATTCACATTTTTCTGCTGATTCTGAAATGACAATGGAGCAGCTCTGTCAGGCTGCAGTCAGTAAAGGATTGGATGAAATCGCAATCACCGATCATCATGACATAGATTATCAGGATAATACAATTGAATTTTTAATAGATAAAGATAAATACTTGAAAGAAATAGAAAAATTTCAGCAAAAATATAGTGGCCAGCTAAAGATTAAAAAAGGGATAGAAATGGGCCTCCAGCCTCATATTTTCAAAGAATCTAAACAGTATCTCCTTGATGATTTTGACTTTATAATCTGTTCCTTTCATACTGCCGAAAAATCAGATTTATATAACGGAGATTTTTTTAAAAACTACAGCCAGTGGGAGGCTTATATTCAGTATCTTAAAACCGTATTTGAAGTTGTTCGAAAATATGACCATTATAGTGTCCTTGGTCACCTGGATATCATTCGCCGTTATGGTGATTTTAAAAATAGGCCGGAATTAATGGAAAACAAAGAGGCAGCAGTTTTAATTAGAGAAATTTTAAAAGAAATTATAAAAAAAGATAGAGGCTTAGAAGTTAATACCTCAGGTTATCGAATTGATGGAGAAAATCCACTGCCCAGTTTTGAAATTTTAGAATTATATCAGCAGCTGGGAGGCAAAATTTTAACCATAGGTTCTGACAGCCATAACACAGAAAACATTACTAATAAATTTGATTATACAATTTCTAAGCTTAAAGAAATTGGTTTTGAGTATTTAACTACTTTCGAAAATATGAAACCTGAATTCCATAAAATTTGAAACTTTTTATAATTTGCAAAAAAATACAGGAGACTTAAAAGTCTCCTGCAATTTTTTTTAATAATTTAGCTGTATCTTCTGGATTTTTAAGATAATATTCTGCTTCTGTATTTAAATCATCCTCATTTTGCACATAAATTGTAATTCCATCTTTTAAAACTTTAAAAGCATCTTCATCTGTTCGGTCATCTCCGATGTAAATTCTTAAATTATTCTTTATATCTAAATTATCTTTAATCTGTTTACTAATATAATCAACTGCCTTACCTTTATCCCAGCTCTCAGGTCTAATCTCTATAACTTTCCTGCCGGAAAGAACCTGATAGGATGTGTTTTCAAATAAAACCTGCAGTTCCTTTTCTGCTTCAGACTGTGCTTTTTCAGAATCAAAATGAAGTGCCAGTCCAAAACCTTTGTCTTCTACACGAACAGCTTCTGCTTTTAAATATTTTTCTTTAGTCTTTTGATAATTTTTTTTGCTTAAAACATCAGGCTTTTTATTCTGATCCGGATATATTTTACCTTCTGCAAAAGACATATCTATTTCTAAACCATGACTGCCGGCATAATTACTGCAGGATAATTTAATCATTTTTTTCAGCTCGCTTAATTTTCTGCCTGAAACCAGGCTTAAATGAAATTTATGCTCTTTATCCAGTTTTTTTAAAGCCTGCTCTATCTCAGGTAAAGCAAAAGCTGAAAGGGGATCGGCCTGAAAAGGCGCCAGAGTCCCATCATAGTCCAGAAAAAGTAATACATTCTCGGCTTTATTTAACTTTTTTTGAATATTATTTAGATATTTATCATCCATTATATATTTTTTACTCATACCTATCAACCCACTTTTCAAGAAAATAGTCCCGCCACCAGTTGATATCATATTCTTTCAGATCAGTCTTAGCCTGCTGGAGCCTTTCTTTTTTCTCTGACTCAGACATCTCAAGTCCCTGATATATACTATCTGCCAGAGCCTCAGTATTATAAGGATTTACTTTTATTGCACTATCTAAATATTCAGCTGCACCAGCAAACTCTGAAAGCAGCAGTACCCCTGAATCCTGTACTGCAAGATATTCTTTAGCCACAAGATTCATACCATCAATTAAGGCTGTAATTAAAGCTAAATCAGCTGCTTTATAATATGGCAGAAGTTTTTCCTGGGGAACTGAACCATAGAAATATTTTATAGGCTGCCACTGATCTTTCTGATATTTACCATTAATCTCTGCAACCTTTTTTTCTATACTTTCCTTTATCTGCTGATATTCTTCAATTCCAGTTCGACTGGGAGCTACACGCTGCACAAAAGTAAGTTTACCCTGATATTCAGGATATTTATCAAAAAATCTATCAATTCCTTTAAGCCTTTCCTCAATTCCTTTGGTATAATCAAGTCTGTCAACTGCAAAGATAAGCTTTTTTGTATTATAACTATCTTTAAGTTCAGCAGCCTTATTAAGATAATCTTCATCTTGAGAAAGTTTATTAAAACGCTCATAATCAATACCCAGGGGTACACTTTCCACCTTAGTTTTCGAACCCTGATATTTGACTTCTCTGTTTGAAAAATCAACCTCTGCTCCTATCTTTTTAGCACAGTTTAAAAAATTATAGACAAATAAATCCGTATGAAATGCCAAAAAATCAGCCGCCAGCATTCCTTCTAAAATTTCCTTTCTCCAGGGAATAGTTCTAAAGGCCTCCCAGGCAGGCCAGGGTATATGCCAGAAAAGTGAAGTCTTAGCTTCATTCTCCGCCATCAAACCAGGCACTAAGGCTAGATGGTAATCATGAATCCAGACTAAATCATCCTCTTCAAGCTCTTCTTTAATATTCTCAGCAAATTTCTTGTTTACATTTCTATAACTCTGCCAGTATTCCTCTTTAAAATTAGCCTTTGAAATAAAAGTATGGCTGATCGGCCACATTATTTCATTTGAAAAACCGTAATAAAAACCATTTTTTTCTTCTTCACTTAGTTCAATTCTTTTCAATGTATAACCCTGATCATTAGGAACTTTAATTTTATTATTCTGATCAACTACTTCAAAGTCTGCTTCACCTCGACCCCAGGCAATCCAGAGGCCATTACCCTCCTGCATTATCGGATCCAGGCCAGTGGTTAATCCTCCTGCAAGTTTTTCCTGCTTTATTTCTTGATTATCAAATACATGTTTATATGGTTCACCATTGGAAACAAGAACAAGTCTTTTCCGCTTTAACTCTGCTTCCATAATTATTACCTCCTGATTCTCATTACTGTCTACCATTCTAACTATAACATAACAAAAATCAGGCGTAATTAAAGTAATTATTTAACAAAGTAAATTTAAGCGATAAAATCCCCATACTGGCAGTATAGACTTTAAATATTTAATATATAAAGCAGAATGGGGATCTAATATCAATAAGTAAATTTATAAATCATAATTTTATTTTAAAGTTCTAATTCTTCTCCTATTTCAATTACCTTAGACTGACATCCAATCTGTTCAAACTTACTGGATAAACCTTTTGCCTGCAGTAATTCCTGTCTCTCTTCTGGATCATAATGATAGGGGACCGCCATTGTTGGATTGAGTTTAATTACTTTTTCCAGGTAATCAGAAAAATGATCATTAAAACAGGCTGTAAAAAGCAGTTCTATCTCCGCACCAGGGTCCGGATAGTTTGAAGCATCTGCAGTCTGATATAAGCCTTTGTAAAAGTATGCTACCGACTCATCTGCCTTATAGCAGTCAACATCTATGACTTTAATTTCATCTTCAATCACATCACCGGCTTTAACAACTTCACCTTCAATATCAAATTTATCATAAACTGATTGAGGTGCATAAACTTTAGTCTGATCTTTAGTTACCGCTGCCAGGTCATCTTTATTAATATGATCATCATGCTCATGTGTAATCAATACAATATCTGCCTCAAAATCAGTCTCAAGCTTAAAACTGGGATCAATTACAATATTCTTTTCATCCTCAATTAATAGAGCCGAGTTTCCTAACCATTTAACTTTGATAATAATCATCTCCTGTTAAAAAATATTAAATCTAACTAATTTAATTTTAGCATAAAATGAACGATAAATAAAATAGCTCCCCTCAGAAGAAGGGAGCCAGTTTTTACTGTATTTCTTTTTTTAAAATTTAAGTATTTAATTCTCTTACATGAGTTTCGTCTCCGGCTGCAACTTTTTCTCCAATTTCGGAAGTGATAGTGCTGCCGCTGGCTATTTCTTTACTCTCAAAGTCATCTACTCCTACATAAGAGAAAATACGGCAGTTCCTGGTAATAGTTGTACCTTCAGGAATTGTAGCTCTTTTTGCTATAACATTTAAACCATTTTCTAAAAGATCGGGCTTATCTTTATTTGGAGTTAAGTCATCACCATAACCAATCTTACAGTTGGCCATAACCTCTACTTCCTTATCAATAATAGCTTTTTCTACAATAGTATTACTTCTAATTATAGTATCATTGAAAATAATTGAATCTCTAACAACTGCACCTTCTTCAATATAAACTCCAGGACTAATAATTGAGTTTTCTACAACTCCATTAATAATAGAGCCATTGGAAATTAAGCTTTTAGAAGCACAGGCATCCTTACCAAATTTAACTGGAGGTTTTTCCTCACTTCTGGTATGCAGTTTCCAGTCTTCATTATAGAGATTTAGACTTGGAATTGGATCAGTCAGCTCAAGACTGCTTTCCCAGTAAGCTGCAAGTGTACCTACATCCTTCCAGTAGTCATCAAATTCATATAAATACACACCTTCTTTTTCTATCATTGGTGGTATAATATGATGACCAAAATCAGAATCTTCCTCACTGCAGTATTTCTCCAGTACTTCCAGTAAAACTTCTTTTTTGAAAACATAGATACCCATTGAAGCTAAATTACTGGGGGGATCTGCTGGTTTTTCTACAAAATCTGTTATTTTCATATCATCATTATAATCCAAAATGCCAAAACGATCTGCATCTTCATAGGGAACAGGCTGAGCAGCAATTGTCAAGTCTGCTCCTTTTTCGCGGTGATAATCAACCATCTTACTGTAATCCATCTCATAAACATGGTCTCCTGATAAAATAACTACATCTTCAGGATCTTTATTTTCTATAAAACTCATATTCTTATAAATCGCATGAGCTGTTCCTTCATACCAATCTGTTGTTCCTGGCTTACCTCTAAATGGCTGCAGAATTGTAACTCCACCCATTCTGCGATCCAGGTCCCATGGTTTTCCAATACCTATGTGATTATTTAATGAAAGTGGTAAATACTGAGTTAAAACTCCTACATTATAGATACCGGAATTAACACAGTTGCTTAAAGCAAAATCAATAAGTCTAAATTTACCTGCAAATGGAACACTTGGCTTAGCTCTATGTGCTGATAAAATATCAAGTCTGGTTCCTCTTCCACCTGCCAAAATTAATGCTAATGTTTTCATAGAATACCCCCTATTTGTTAAAAAAAGCTATAAAATTTTCTACATCTCATATTTATATATTAGGCAAAATTAGCCAAAACCCTTTATTTTTTTAAAAAAATTATGATTAGCTTTATTATTCTATCTTATCAGAAATCATTTTAGTCTTTTAAGCCCAAATATAGTCTAATGCTGCTATTTATGCTATAATATAGTTAAAGAAAGAAGGTGGAATTGATGCAGATAATAACAATTTCGCGCCAGACCGCCAGTGGAGGAGAGGAAATTGCAGAAGAACTTGCCAATCGTCTTGCTTTAAAGCTTATTGACCGCAGATTTGTACTGGAAAACTGGCTGCCTGAAGTTGCTGATGAGCATCAGCTGCATATGCTTGAGCAGAGTTCCAAATTTTATACTAAAATTGCCAATCCAGAAGCAGAAAAAGATAATCAAATTAATTTTGCTCAATTTATAGCTCAGAGGCTAAAAAAAGAAGCTGAAAATAATAATCTACTGATTTTAGGTCTGGGCGCTCAAATTATTTTCAAAAACAATCCTTATGCAATTCATTTTAAAATTGTTGCTTCCACAGAATACAGAATTAAAGAATTAGAAAAGAAATATGGTCTGCATAAAAAGGAAGCTGCCAGGGAACTCGAGTTAGCTGACCGCAAACACCGCCGTTATGTCTGGAGGATTCATGAACAGGACTGGGAAGAAACAACCCTTTATCATTTGACTATTAATAGAGATGGCCTAAACCTGGAAGAGAGTTTATCTGTTTTAATGAATTTAATTGACCTAAAAAAAGAAAACCCTAAGCCCTTAAGTAATAATAGAGAAAATAAAAAAGTTAAAGATAATGATCAAGATAAAGAAATTGAAAATGACAGTCAGCGCAATTTTGGACACGAAAGTGAGAAAGAGTTTGCCAGAATACTTAATATGCATCATATCAAATGGGAATATGAGCCAAGTGAATTTCCACTGGAATGGGATCCAGAAGGAAATGTGATTATGGCTTTTAGACCTGATTTTTACCTGACAGAACATGACACTTATGTGGAATTAACCACAATGAAAAGAAAATATACCACAGAAAAAAATAAAAAAGTAAGACTCTTACAGGAACTTTATCCCCATATTAATATAAAAATAGTTTATAAAAAAGACTTTGAACAGCTGGCAGAAAAATTTGATCTTGATAGGGGTGAAAACTAATGGACAGCAGTAATTTAGGAAAAGTAATTATCTCCGAGAAAGAATTAGAGGAAAGAATTGAGCAGTTGGCTGCCCAATTAAATCATGATTTTAAAAATAAAGAAGTAATTTTAGTCAGTATCTTAAAAAGCTCACTTTTTTTCATGACTGACCTGAGCCGCAAACTAAATTTTCCGCTAAAACTTGATTTTTTAGAATTAAATCATTATGCTGATGAGGATAATTCCGGTATTATCCGGGTAACCAGAGATCTAGAATTCAGTATATCTGGTAAGGAAGTTTTAATCATTGAAAATATAATTAGAACAGGTTTAACCCACAGCTATCTGCTTAAAAATTTGGGAGCCCGCAGTCCAAAAAGCATCCATATCTGTACGCTGCTGCATATCTCTGATAATAAGCTGCTGGATTTACCAGTACAGTACATTGGCTTTGAAATAGAAGATAATTATGTTGTGGGATATGGTTTAGATCATCAGGAAAAATATAGACAGCTTCCCTATATTGCTGTCTACGAAGAAAATCCCCAGCCTTAAAGCTGAGGATTTTTGACATTTAAAATTTATTGATAGAGCTCTGCTTCAATCTTTTTCATTGCCCGACCTGCTTTTTCCTGAATAAATAGATCGGTAATATCATCAGTAAAGTTAGATTTTTTTATATTTATTTCTAAAATTTTTGCTCCTTTGCTTTTTGCCACTACAGGAATTAAGGATGCGGGCTGCACCTCTCCTGTGGTCCCGATAACAATAAATAAATCAGCTTTTTCTGCTTCTTCAAAAGAAAGCTTCTCTTCCTGCTCCGGAATCGCTTCTCCAAAAAAGACAAAATCAGGTTTTAAAATTCCCCCACATTTTTTGCACTTAGGAGGCAGCTCTGCCAGCAGTTCATCAGTCACAGAATATTTGGCCCCACATTCAGTACAAACTAAATTACGAGAATTACCGTGGAACTCAAATACTTTTTGACTGCCTGCTTTTTGATGCAGATTATCGATATTCTGTGTGATTACAGCCTTAACATAAGCATCCTTTTCCAGACGTGCAATAACCCAATGGGCCTCATTCGGTTCTGCTTTGCCAAAATAATCATAAAATATTTCTTTAATGGTAATCCAGCTTTCTTCCGGGTTTTTATAAAAATTTTTAAGTTCCAAAATTATAGGATCATATTCATTCCAGAGACCTTTTTCACCTCTAAAAGGTGGTACCCCGCTTTCTACTGAGACACCTGCTCCGGTAAATACAGTTGTATGGCTAGAATTTTTTATTAATTCAGCGGCTTTCTGGTATTTATTCATATTTCTCACCTCAAGACTATTATAGCATATTTTGTCGATTAATAGCCAAATTTTTTACAAATTATTTCAATCTAAAAAGTCATCTTTATCCTCTTCAAAAGTTCTCATAAAATCAACCGCTTCTTTACTTATATCAAAAAACTCTCCCCGCTGTCTTTCCCTAAAATAGCTGCTCTGCTTATAGCTGACAAAATTTTGCTCATCAAGCTGATAAATCTCCATCAAACTCCAGCCCCAGTCAAACTTATCCCCTATTTCCTGTCTGAATATCTTTTTAGAATTTAAAATAGTTTCAACTTCATAATTAGTGTGATTAAATGGAGTAACATTTTCGTCACTATTATAAGTTATCAATTTTTTTATCTTATCTTTGTTTTGATCTATTAAATTTTCAAATTTAATGTGTTCAGGATCTTTTGCTGCTGCCTCTATTTCTTTTTTACCCAGATAATGAAGGTTGAAGTCATACATAACTTTCATTTTAAGATATACATATTCTTTAACATCAGAAAAACGCCCTTTTATTTTTTTAACAGGATAAAAAATAGCTTTCCTTTTTTCTAAATTATTAGTTTTATTATTTTTAACTAATAAAACAATATCTCCTGCAGCTGCAGAGCTGTCTAATTCATCTTTGGCTAAACTTATTTTTTCCTTTTCCGCTCCCAGCAGCTTTTCTATTTCAACTTTTTCTTTTATATTATTTATTTTATATAGATTAACCTCTGCTAATAAATTCATTTGCTTCACCACCATTTTTATTTTCTTTTTCTAACTATTCTCAAAGCTTCTCTTTCTGCCAGAGTTGATAATTGATGAGTGTTTGCAAATTTAACCACTGCTATTGGCTCAATCTTAGAATACTCCCTTAAAGCCCAGCCAATTGCTTTTTGAATAAAAAATTCATCTATCTCCTTTAGTTCCTCGATTAAATCAAGTAAAAGCTGGGCATCTGTTTCTTCTTTGTAACTCAGCTGAAATAATAAGACTGTCCTCTGCAGCCAGATATCATCTGATTTAAGCCAGCTTTTTATTTTTTTATCTCTCTGTTCGGGAAATTTTTTGAAATATTCTCCCACCAATTTTTTGGCTATATGATCTACTGTATCCCACCAGGATTTATTGCTTATCATATATTCAAATAAATTTATAATTTCTTCTGTATATTCTTTTTGATATTTTAAAATCAATTCCTGAGCAAAATACTGAAATTCTCTTTCCGGCAGCTGCCAGAGTTTTTTGATCACCGTTTCCAGTTTAGAATATTCAGGTCTGTTTTCCTGACACATATATTTTCTTAAAACCCTGCGCCTCTCTGCAGCCTGCAGCCCGTAAAAAGGAAACTGGTCTCTCATATAGCTGGCCATCCCCTCTGCTTTTTCAGTATCAGCCTGACTGGCAAGACTGCTTCGAACTTGATCCAAATAATTATTTAGCTCTTTATTTTTAATTGTTTCTTTTTTCATAATATCATTCCGTTCTTTAGATAAAAATTTATTAAATCCATTTAGCTTTATTTTAGCATTTTTTTAATTAAAACACAAAGGAGAAGCTCAAAGTCATTGAAAATTAGTTTGTGAACTCTAAAATAATTATATTACTGACAGGATTCTGAAAAGGAAAACAAAAAATGTTAGTGAGAAAATAGAGCCCAGGGTTGTGACCATTACTATTGAGGCTGCCAGACTTTCATCTCCTCCCATAGCTGCTGTTATGATGGCTGAAGCTATAGAAGTTGGTACTCCAAATAATATATAGATTAAAAATATTTCACTATTACTGAGATTAAAAGCAAAAGCTGCTATAACTGCCAGACCTGGATTAATAAAAAGTTTAAAAAAAGCTGCAGCAGCTGCAGTTTTAATATCAACAAATAATTTATCCACCCTAAATGTCGCACCAATTGTTAAAAGTGCCAGTGGTGTTGCTAATACATCAAAATAATTTGCTGTATTCTGAAGTATAAGTGGTAATCTAAAATTTATCAGAGAAGCAATTATGCCCAGAAAAACTGCAATAATAAAAGGATTTGTTATAATATTTTTTAAAGCATTTTTAGTCTGGTTTTTTGATTTATTCTCAGGATTGCTTAGTACAAGAATTAAAACTGCCAGCACATTGTAAACCGGTATTACAAAGGCAACTATTAAAGAAGCTAAAGGACCAACAGTTCCTGTTACATTTTCTAAGAGTGAAAAACCAACGTAAACAAAATTACCTCTAAAAGTCCCGTGAACAAAAGCACCAACCTTGCTTTTTTTATCAACTACAAATTTAGAATAAATATAAATTATAATTACGCTTAAAGTTGTTCCTAAAATTGCAAAACTAATAAATTTTAGATCAAAATTATCTGAAATCGAACTTTGAGAAACGCTATTAAACAGCTTTAAGGGTAGGGCTATGTAAAAAACAATGAAATTGGCAGCATTAATAAAATCCTGCTTAATTATGGCTTTCCTTTTTAAAATAAATCCACTCAACATAACTAAAAATATTGGTAAAGCAACACTCAGACTGAATATAAAGTTATCTAACATAATTCCTCCTCACGCTTGCAATTAAACATTTTAGGCCAGCTTAAAATTATTCTTCGAGTCTGATGCCTCCATCTTAAAAACCCGGGCAAAAGACTTAACTAATTTTTTAGTCACTTCTTCATTATTTATTTCAGATCCCATTACTTTTTTTAGTGAAGTGACTCCTTTATCTGTTATCCCACAGGGGATTATATAAGAAAAATGTTCTAAATTAGGATTAATATTAAAAGCAAACCCATGATATGTTATCCAGTGTTTGACCCCTACTCCAATAGCTGTAATTTTTTTATTATCAACCCAGACCCCTGTTAAACCATCAATTCTTCGGCCCTGAATATTATATTTTTCCAGCAGCCTGATAAAAACTTCTTCATAAGCAGAAAGGAGCCAGTGTAAGTCCTGTTTGTGTTCTTTAAGATTTAAAATAGGATAACCTACAATTTGACCCGGCCCATGATAGGTAATGTCTCCCCCTCTATTAGTTTCAAAAACTTCAATTCCTGCTTTGTTCAGCAGTTCATCAGCAGCTACAATATTTTCTCTTGTTCCACTGGCTCCGATTGTGAAAACAGGGGGATGTTCAACTAAAAGTAATGTATCATTTATTTTGTTTTGATATCTTTTCTCCAGTAATTCTAACTGAAGTTTATAAGCTTTTTCATAATTTATCATTCCATATTTAATAACATCTAATTTTTGGACCATAATTCCCCCCTCTTTCTCCAGAGCTTCTCAAATATCATTTATCTTAAAAAAACAAACTGCAGTGGCTGGCACTTATTAATTATCCCCTAAACTTTAATAATTCAAAATAATTTAATCTTGCCCAAGTTCCAGCATATTTTTGCTGTCAGCAAGTCTTAAAACTTTCCTGTACTCTAAAAATTCAACCGGAGAAGTACTTAACTTCATACTTACTTTTTCATCTTCTTTAATAACTAACTCACGTTCTCCATCTAAAGCAATTATTCCGTTTTTGGAAGGTAAATCAATAATTTCCTCCTGTTTTACCATTCTCCACTCTGCAATTGGAATATTTTTAATCACCCCAGGGGAAATCGCTGCCTTAACCACATTTTCATTTTCCCCAACCTTTAAAAATACACCACCATCATCTTTTGCTTTAACTTCTGCCAGCCTCCCGGCTATTGAGACCATCCCGATATCATAGGAGGTACTTCTTGTTACAAAAACTTCTTCTATTAATTCAGTATGCCAGAGAGCACGACTTCCTATATAAGATTCATTTACTATTACTGCATCAATCAGAGCAATATCAATTAACTTATCATCTTTAATTATCTCAATACATTTAATTGGCCTTTTAACTTTTTTGCGCTCTTCTGCAGATAACTTTGTATATAGACCAGCTGCCAGACCGAGCATTGTACTTTCTGCCATTATGGGAAAAACATTATTTGTTCCAGTGGATAATGACAAAATTGGAGTCCTTTTTAAAGCTTTTACAACAACTCTATTTGTCCCATCTCCTCCTAAAACTATAATAACATCAACATCCTTCTCTTCCATTATGGAAGCAGCAGTAAAAGAATCATCAGCTGTATTTGTCAGCTGCATTTTGAGAATATCAACTTCTAATTTAAAATTCTCTTTTTCTTCTCCCCAGAGACCTTCTACTGCTTCATTCCCAATTCCAAAAGAATCAGGCATAATATAAACTTTATCTAAGCTGAGGTTATTTAATGCCAGCAGAACTCTTCTGACTATATTTACTTTTTCAGCATTATCAAAAACTGAACCATGAGCTACCAACCTTCTAATATCACGTCCTGAGGCCGGATTAGCAATTATTCCTACTGAATTAATATTTTCTCCCATCTGAACCATCCCTTCCTAAAGACTTTTCAAAACAAAGTCTTTAAATAAAACTATCTTTTTCCTATTTTAGAGTGAAAATTTATTTACAACATTAGTAAGCTCATTAGCAAGCTCTGCCAGTTCATCTGCAGCATTAACAATTTCTTCGGTAGATGCACTCTGTTCTTCGCTGGCTGCTGCTACTTCTTCTGAGTTACTGGCTGCTTCTTCACTTACTGAGGCAATTTCCTGAACAGCAGATTCAACTTCTTTGCTGTTTACACCGACATTTTTAGCCTTTAAGCTAATACTTTCAATCAGTTCTATCAGGTTTGCTGTAGCACTGTTTATCTTTTTAAATGAACTGCCTGTGGACTGGATTGCATTAACACTTTCAGCAACCACCGCCTCTGTTTCGTCCATTTTTGCTACAGCATTCCCAACTCCACTCTGAATTTCCTTAACAAGACTGCCGATCTGATTGGTAGCATTTTCTGATTCTTCTGCAAGCTGTCTTATCTCATCTGCCACGACTGAAAATCCTCTTCCGGCTTCTCCCGCTCTTGCTGCCTCGATGGCTGCATTTAAAGCCAAAAGATTGGTCTGAGCTGCAATATCATTGATCAGCTGTACAATCTCACCGATCTTGTTTGAAAGATCCCCAAGACTGTTGACTGTATTTGAGACTTCATTGGAGTTATTTTTTACATCTTCAATCTGGTTAACCGAGTTATCAATTGAGCTATTACCCTCTTTAATATTATTCATCACATTATCAGCCTGTTCATCCATTTCATCTGACATATAGGTTACATCATTAATTTCTTCAATAAGTTCATTAATTCGGCTGCTTGTCTCTTCTACCTGAGCTGACTGTTCCTCTGCTCCCGAAGCTACCTGCTGAATGGAGTGTCCTACCTGTTCGGCTGCAGCTGCAACTTCTTCCCCTGAGGCAGATAATTCCTGACTGGATGCTGCCAGATTATTTGCTATATCTGCTGCATTTTTGATTACACTTCTCAGCTGGTCCTGCATTGTATTTAAAGCATCAGCAAGAATTCCAATTTCATCTCTGCTGTCAACATCTATTTTATCAGCAGCAAGATTACCATCTGCTATCTCTTTGGCAAATTCAACACCTAAATTAACAGGCCTGGTTATACTTCTGGTAATAAAAAAGGCTACCGCTGCTCCAATTAAAACAGCAATAACAAGTGCTATTATCAGTTCTCTAACTGCTGCCAGCTGAACTGACTGCATTTTTTCTAACTGCAGCTCCTGCAGATTCTCTGACTGAGCAATAAATTCAGCCGCTTTATCTTCCATTAGAGCCTCATTTTCATCTTTTACCCGTTCTACACTGTGAATTTCTCTAAATAACTGCTCAGAGTTTTCCAGGTCAGCTATTATATTTTCAACTGCCTGGATATTTTGTTCTTCATTAAAGGAATCTCTCAATTCAGCAGCAGTCCCTTTAGCTGTTTCAAAAGCCTGAAGAGTATTTTCAGCATATTGATTCTGCAGTTCAGGGTTGGCCAGATTAATTATGTAATTTCTTTCCTGAATACCTATATTATCAATATCTTTTAAAAGCCTCTGTGCTACTAAGACTGTATTTGTCTTGGCATTTAATTCTTCTATGTTCACACTCAAACCATCAGACTGACTATATCTATTCAACATGCTGTCAAAATCACCCATTTGAATTTCCAGCATAGTTGAAACCTGTAGTTTATAATTTTCTTCTGCACTAACAAAATCAGATCTTAATTCATTCTGCTGAAAAAGTTCCTCAGCATATTTATCAACCACTTCTTTATATTCAGCTGCTAATAACTGCATCTGATCAATTCGAGCTCTGTTATCCTGCTCAGTCATTAACAGCTTAGTATTTTCACTTTGAGCTATCATCTGATCAATCTTAGAATCAATATCATCAACATAACGCTGTTCTTCTCTTAACATAAACTCTTTTTCCATCTGTCTGATTTCAAGAACAGATTTTGCAAATCCAGCAGCATCATTTGTGATTTTTACATCATTATTCACATTACTAAGACCATTATAACCTATAAAGGTCATAAATGCTGTTATAATAAGTAATACAGCAAAACCGCCTCCAATTTTAACCCCTAAATCAAGGTCTCTAAATACTTTAAACACCATAACATCTCCTTTAGACTGAAAGTTGATTAAATAACCATGGATAATCTTTCAGGGGTGATTGATATCTTCCTGCAAGTATATCCGATTTTATTTATATTTCAAAACTCATTTATTTAAGTTCAGGTTAAACTTTCTGCTGCATGATATGAGCTTCTTGCAAATGGTTGAGAAACCACAGATTTAAATCCTAAAGATTCCCCAATAGACTTATACTCTGCAAATAACTCAGGTCTAATAAATTCCGAAACTTCAAGCTGATTATTTGAAGGCTGTAGATACTGGCCAATGGTTAAAATATCAACATTCTTTTTCCTCAAATCCTTCATCACCTCTACAAGCTCTTCCTTTTTTTCACCAAGTCCTACCATAATACCAGATTTTGTATATAATTTTGGATTAAGTTCTTTCATTTTTTCTAAAACAGCTAAAGACTGCTGATAATCAGCTTCAGGTCTAACACTGCTGTATAGTCTGGGAATTGTTTCAACATTATGATTAAAAACTTCAAAGTCAGCTTCTGCCAGTTTTTTTAAAATTTCAATTTCACCCTGGAAATCAGGAGTTAAAAGTTCAATTTTGATTTCAGTTGATATTTTTTTTACTTCTGCAGTAGTTTTTATAAACTGACCTACTCCTCCATCTTCCAGGTCATCTCTGGTTACAGAAGTAATTACCACATACTTTAATTTTAATCTTTTGACAGCTTCTGCCAGATGAGAAGGTTCCAGAGGATCAACTTTTTCAGGTTCAGCAGAATTAACAGCACAAAAACTGCAATTTCTACTGCAGTTTTCGCCTAAGATCATAAATGTTGCTGTATTATTTGCAAAGCATTCCCCCTGATTAGGGCATTCTGCACTACTGCAGACTGTATTTAAATTTAGATCTTCAAGAACTTCTTTGACTTTAACTAATTTATCCTGAGTATAAAGTCTTTTTTTAAGCCATTTGGGAAACTTTGAGCTCATTTTCTTTCACCCTTCCAGAGATATATTTTAAATTATTTAAATGAATTTATTTAATAATATGTTTGTGTATATTTATGTTCTTTCTTTTACAACATTATTTTTTAAAGTACCTATACCATCAATTTTAATTTCAATTGTGTCTTCTGGCTTTAGATAAATTGGCGGTTTTCTTGCAAAACCTACTCCTTTTGGAGTTCCTGTCATAATTACTGTGCCTGGCTTTAGAGTCATATTTTTAGATAAATAACTGACAAGTTCTGCAGTATCAAATATCATATTGGAAGTATTTGAATTCTGCATAATCTGGCCATTCAATATAGAAGATATTTTACAGTTATCAGGATCTAAATCAGTTTCAATGACCGGACCCAGGGGACAGAAAGTATCAAATGATTTTGCTCTTGCCCACTGTTTATCGATTTTTATCTGGCAGTCTCTTGCACTTACATCATTAGCACAGGTATATCCTAAAATAAAATCTTTAACCTGATCTTTTTCTATGTTTTTACATTTTTTGCCAATAACAACTGCAAGCTCTGCTTCATAATCAACTTCATCAGGAGCCATTCTAGGCAGAATAATATCAGCATCTGGACCTGTCAGACTATTAGTTGCTTTGATAAATATTATTGGTCTTTCTGGTATTCTGAGTCCACTCTCTTCTGCATGATCCTGATAATTTAAACCAACAGCAATTATATTTTCGGGGTCTACCGGCGGCTGTAATTCGACCTCTTCTAAGGTTGCAACCTTTTCTCCTAAGGAAAAATCAGCAAAGATATTACCATTGATTTTATAAACCTCATCTTTGATCAAAATACCGAAATTAACTTTATCTGTCAATTGATCTGATCTTTTGTATCTAATTATCTTCATATTTTTTTCTCCTTATATCCTAAATAATTAATTTAATTATTTTTCAGCATCATTTTTTCAGCTTTTTTTAGT
>JBKHDA010000020.1:0-34917 GCA_046541575.1 Halanaerobium sp.
ATAATTGTAAACGTTAACGTAAACGTTACCGAGAGATGATTATCAAAATAAAGCTTGCAGATTGCCAATTATTACATAAATTTTTAGTAATTTTATAAATGAATTAGGTGATAGCTAATGAAGGTGACAATTAAAGATATTGCAAAAGAGGCTGATGTTTCAGTTACCACAGTTTCGCGGGTTTTAAATAATAAACCTGATGTGGGAGATGATACCAGGGCCAAAATACTAAAGCTAATTGATGATATGAATTATAATCCCAACAGTGTAGCGCGCGGGCTTGTAATGCAGAAAACACACACAATTGGTCTGATTATTCCTGATATCAGCAACCCCTTTTTTCCTCAGGTAGCCAGGGCTGTTGAAGATAAAGCGCAAAAGTTAGGTTATTCTGTGATCTTTTTCAATACTGATAATCATCTGGAAAGAGAAAAGAAAGCAGTTGAACTATTTAAAAGTAAGCAGGTAGATGGTTTGATAGTATCTCTTTCTCTGGGAAATGAAGAAATTTTAAAAGAACTGAAAGCTTCAAATTATCCTGTTGTTCAGATAGATAGATCAGTGCTCAGTGATTCTTATCCCCTGGTCAGTATTGACAATAAAAATTCTGCCTATCAGATGGTAGAGTATATGCTCAAAAAAGGATACAGAAAGATTGCTCATATCAGTGGTGATTTAAACACTACCACTGCCAGAGAGCGACTGGAAGGTTATAAAAAAGCACTTAGTGATTATCAAGTTGAAATAAATGAAGATTATATTATAGAAGGAGATTACACTCAGCATTCTGGCTTTGAGGCAGTGCAGAAATTACTTAAATTGAAAAAAAGGCCGACAGCTGTTTTTGCAGCTAATGATTTAAGTGCTGCTGGTGCTTATAAGGCTCTTTTTGCTGCTGATTTAAAAATACCTGAGGAAATGGCAGTTGCCGGACATGATGATATTGGTATAGCATCACTTTTGAGGCCGGAGTTAACTACAATGCGTCAGCCTAAATACAGTCTGGGTGAACAAGCAGTTTCCTTGCTTTTAAAAATGATTAATAGTTCTGAGGCAGAAATTGAAGATCAGATATTAAAAACTAATTTAATAATTAGAGAATCAGTTTAAAAATATAGACTAAATAAGAAAGCAGGTGAGTAAATTGTCAGGAATTCTTGTTATTGGAAGCATGAATATGGATTTAGTTGTCGAAACTGACCGCTATCCAGAAGAAGGTGAAACTATCATTGGGGGTAAATTTGAACAGATTCCCGGTGGTAAGGGTGCCAATCAGGCTCTGGCAGCAGCTAAATTAGGAAATAATGTCGAGTTTATAGGTGCTTGTGGAGATGATAGTTTTGCCCCAAAATTAAAATCAAGTTTAGAAAATGGTGGGGCTGAGATTAATAATATTTTTGAAATCAAAGGTGTCAGCACTGGTGTTGCAGTAATTACAGTTGATTCAGCAGGTAATAATCGAATTATTGTTTCTCCAGGAGCAAACTACAAACTTGATCAGCAAAAAATTGAAAAAATTAAAGATAAAATAATAGAAGCTCAAATTTTGCTGCTGCAGCTGGAAATTCCAGTCGAAACTATTGAAAAAATTGTAGAAATCGCTGCAGCAAACCAGACTAAAATTATTTTAGACCCTGCTCCAGCTCAGAAATTATCTGATCATATTTTATCAAAAATTGACTATTTATTACCTAATGAAGGTGAGCTTGATTTATTACTTGCTGGAGCAGAAGCAGATAGCAGGAAAGAAAAAATAGAAATTTTACTTAATAAAGGTGTAAAAAATATTATTGTGACTGAAGGAAAAAAAGGAATCAATTATTACAGTCAAAATAATGAGCTGCATCTGGAGGCTCTAAAAGTAAAGGCAGCAGATACCACAGCAGCTGGAGATGTATTTGCAGGCGCTTTTGCAGCCAGTTTGATTGCAGAAAATGATCTAGAAAAATCTTTGGAATTTGCTGTTCAGGCTGCAGCTTATTCAGTAACTAAAAGAGGAGCTCAGAGCTCAATTCCAGATAAAAATGAGTTAAGTGAATTCCTTGCAGAAAGGAGTAAATTAAATGAAGAAAAATGGAATAATTAATAGTGAACTTTCAAAAGTAATAGCAGAAATGGGACATAAAAACAGTCTGGTTGTTGCAGACTGTGGACTTCCAATTCCAGAGGAAGTTAAAAGAATTGATTTATCTTTAACTAAAGGATACCCTAAATTTATAGAAATATTGAAAGCAGTACTTGCAGACTTAGTTGTGGAAAAAGCAATTCTGGCTGCAGAGATTAAAGAAAAAAGCCCGGAATTGGAAGCAAAAATAATAGATTTACTGCCAGATATAGAAATTGAATATATTCCACATGCTGAATTCAAAAAGAAATCACATAGTTCAAGAGCAGTTGTCCGCAGTGGAGAGGTTATCCCTTATGCCAATATTATATTAATATCAGGAGTTGATTTTTAAATGGCAGATCAAAAAGTTCTGGAAATGAAAAATATCACTAAAACATTTCCTGGTGTTAAGGCTTTAGATAAGGTTAATTTTTCCCTCAAAAAAGGAGAGATCCACGCCCTGCTGGGTGAAAATGGAGCTGGGAAATCAACTTTAATGAAGGTCTTAAACGGTATTCATCAGCGTGATGAGGGTGAAATATTATTAAGAGGAGAGCCGGTTGAGTTTAAAAACACAAAAGAGGCTCAAAATGCAGGCCTGGCGATTATTCACCAGGAATTAGAATTAATCCCTTATCTTAATGTAGCAGAGAATATTTTTCTGGGAAGAGAAGAAAAAAAGGGAATATTTATTGATTATAAAAAACTTTATCAAAAAACAGAAGATGTTTTGGATATGCTGGGAGTTAATATCGATCCCAGAGCTAAAATTAGAGATTTAAATATCGGCAGCCAGCAGATGGTAGAGATTGCTAAGGCAGTTTCTCAAAATGCTGATATACTGGTAATGGATGAGCCAACATCTTCTCTTACCAAACAGGAAATTGAAATTTTATTTGAGCTTATAGAAAGATTAAAAAAACAGGATATTGCAATTGTTTATATTTCTCATCGCTTAGAAGAGGTTTTTGAAATTTGTGATAGGGTAACAGTGTTAAGAGATGGTGAATTTGTGGGCGAGGTTGAGACTGCCGAAACTGATGAAGATGAATTAATTAAGATGATGGTCGGTAGAACAATTGAAGATCGTTTTCCTGAAATAAAATTCAATCCCGGAGAGGAAATTTTGAGGGTTGAAAACCTGTCGGTCCCTGATGAGATAATTAATGCTTCTTTTTCACTCCGCAAGGGAGAAATCCTTGGAGTAGCAGGTTTAATGGGTTCAGGCAGAACTGAATTAGCCAAAGCGGTTTTTGGAGTTTTTGAGGAAAAAAGCGGGGATATTTATTATAGAGGAGAAAAATTAAAAATCAACACCCCTGCAGATGCTTTAAATAATGGGATTTCTTATTTAAGTGAAGACCGCAAAGATGAAGGTTTGATTCTTGGACTCTCAGTTGCTGATAATATTAGTATTTCTGTTTTGAAAACAATTTTAAAAGCTAATACTTTTATTGATTCGGCTGCTGAAAAAGAACTTGCTGAAAAATATATAAAAGATTTAAACATCAAAACTCCTTCGGAAAAACAGCTGGTAAGAAATTTAAGTGGAGGTAACCAGCAAAAAGTTGTTATTTCTAAACTTCTTTCTACTAAACCAGAAGTAGTAATTTTTGATGAACCAACCAGGGGAATTGATGTGGGAGCAAAAAGAGAAATTTATAATTTAATGCAGGATTTAATTGATGCTGATGTTGCAGTAATTTTAATTTCTTCAGAATTACCTGAAGTATTAAATTTAAGTAATAGAGTTTTAGTAATGCACGAAAAAGAAATTATGGGAGAGCTGGATGCCGCTGATGCAGACCAGGAAGCTGTAATGAAGCTGGCAACCGGAAGGAGGAGTCAAAACGGTGAATAAAATAAATGAAATTAAAGATAAAAGTTTTTTAGAAATTTTAGATAAATTTAAAACAGGAATTGGACTTTTAGTTCTGGTGATAGTTTTATCATTTATGAGTCCCTATTTTTTAACAGTACCAAATCTTTTAAATGTGGTAAGACAGGTATCAATAATTGCCATTGTTTCTTTTGGAATGACCATGGTTATTTTAACAGGAGGTATAGATCTATCTGTAGGCTCTATGCTGGCCTTTGCTGGAGCGATTTCAGCGGGGATGATTGTTAATACAGGTCTAAATGTTTATCTTGCAATTTTAATTGGGCTGGCAGCCGGTACGGCACTTGGATTGTTTAATGGAATAGCAGTTGCCAAGGCAAAATTACCGGCATTTATAGTAACTCTTGCCATGATGACTGTGGCCAGAGGCTTTACCTTAATTTATACAAATGGCCGCCCCATATCAGGTTTTGATGAAAAATTTAGATTTTTCGGCGCTGGTTATATAGCCAAAATTCCGGTTCCAGTTATCATAATGTTTTTGCTCTTACTGGTAATTTATATTTTATTGAAAAAGACCCCGCTGGGCCGTTATATCTATGCGATTGGTGGTAATGAGAAAGCTACCAAATTATCCGGTATCAATACGGATAAAATTAAAATAGCGGTTTATGGTTTAAATGGATTTTTAGCTGCAGTTAGTGGTATTATTCTAACTTCAAGACTTAACTCAGCTCAGCCTATGGCTGGAGAAGGTTATGAGTTAGATGCTATTGCAGCAGTTGTCTTAGGTGGGACCAGTCTAACTGGCGGTAGTGGAACAGTAATTGGAACTATTGTTGGTGCCTTGATTATTGCAGTTTTAAATAATGGTTTAAATCTCTTAAATGTTTCTTCGTTTTATCAGTTAGTTGCTAAAGGTGGCGTTATTCTGCTTGCTGTCTTCTTAGATCGTAAGAGCCAGCAGCAGTAATAATATAGATTAAGAAAAATAATTCAACAGGAGGTGAGCTTGTTAGCAGCTTCTTTTTGACAAAATTCGTTAATAATCCATAAGAAGAATAAAATTCAAGGAGGAATAAAAAAATGAGAAAATTAACTATTGTTTTAGCTTTGTCTTTAATTCTGGTGGTAGGACTTTCTGCAGGCATTGCAGCTCAGGATTTGAAAATTGGACTTTCGGTTTCAACTTTAAACAATCCATTTTTTGTTGATTTAAAAGATGGTGCAGAATCAATGGCTGAAGAAATGGATATTGAAATTTCAGTTGTAGATGCTCAGGATGATGCAGCAAGTCAATTAAGCAGTGTAGAAGACCTCTTAATCAGAGATATAGATGTTTTAATTATTAATCCTGTTGATGGTGATGCAATTGTTTCTGCCATTACAGCTGCCAATGATGCCGGTGTACCTGTAATTACAGTTGATCGTGGAGCAGAGGGCGGAGATGTTGCAAGTCACATTGCCTCTGATAATGTTGAAGGTGGAGAAATGGCTGGAGAATTTATTGCCGAGCAGTTAGGTGAAGAGGGTAAGGTTGTTGAACTGGAAGGTATTCCTGGAACCTCTGCTGCAAGAGATAGAGGAGAAGGATTTAATAACAGTATGGACAGTTATTCAGACTTAGAAGTTATTGCCAGACAGCCTGCTGGTTTTGATCGGGCTGAAGGAATGACAGTTATGGAAAATATTCTGCAGGGAAATTCAGAAATTGATGCTGTTTTTGCTCATAATGATAATATGGCCTTAGGTGCCATGGAAGCAATTGAAGCTGCTGGACGTGAAGATGAGATTATAATTGTTGGTTTTGATGCTATTGATGATGCAGTAGAAGCTGTAGAAGAGGGAGATTTAGCAGCAACTATTGCTCAAAAACCAACCTTAATGGGAGAAATGGCAGTTGAAACAGCAGTAAAAGTAGCAAATGATGAAGAAGTTGACGAATTTACTCCAGTACCTTTAGAATTAATTACTGAGTAATTAATATAAAAAAGTAATTAAATAAAATATTAACTAGTTAAGCTCTGATCTAATTAGTAGGGACTTAGCTTATTAGTTAAGAGCAGAAGAAAGGCCCTTCTCAAGATTTTAAGAGAGGGGCCTTTTTAAATGTTTAATTTATTTCATGTAGATTTTTAAATGATTTAACTATATTGCGCATTAAAACCTGATTGGTGACAGTTCCTACTCCTCCGGGAACAGGGGTAATCATCTTTACCTTATCTGCTGCAGAATCAAAATCAACATCTCCTAATAATTTTCCATCAATGAAGTTGGTTCCAACATCAATAATTACAGACTTTTCATTTAGCATTTCACCCTTTATCATTTCTGCTCTACCTACTGCTGCCACAACTATATCTGCATTTTTCAACTCCCATTCCAAATCTCTGGTGCGGGAATGACACATAGTTACAGTCGCGTGTTTCTGCTGCAGTAAAATTGAAACTGGTTTACCTACAATATTGCTTCTGCCAACTACAACTGCCCGCTGTCCCTTAATTGGAATATCATAATAATCTAAGATTTCCATACAGGCTTCAGCTGTGGCCGGATTTAAAGTTTTCAGACCAACAAAGAGTTTACCCAGGGAAGCAGAAGTAATTCCTTCAATATCTTTGTCAGGATTTATCATTTCCAGACTGTCTTTTAAGTGATCCGGCAGCGGCTGCTGCACCATAATTGAAGTGATTTGTTCATCTTCATTTGCCTCTTTGATACGTTTTTTAAATTTTTCTTCCTGGTCGATAAACTGCTGATATTCAAATTCTATTCCAATATTTTTACAGTTTTTTTCAATTCTTTGAGCATAAGCTCTGCTGGCTGCATCTTCACCATACTGCAGCACAATTAAATGGGGTTTTTTACCGGTTTCTTTTTTTAAACTTTTGACTTCAGAAATCAAATTTGTTTTAATTTTTTCCGCTATTTCTTTACCACCCAGTTTTTTCATATTTTCACTTCCCTGATTTTGATTTTATAATTTTTATTTTAAGTTATTAGTAAATTAAATATTTGTTGAGTAATTAATTATTAGCAAGCTCAATAATTTCTTCTTTCAGGCGGGAACTCTCATTTTTTAACTTAAGGTATTCTTTTTTGATATTTTCCTTATATTCTTCATTATCCAGACTGTTGAGATTGATTTTAACATTGGCAATTGCACTGCCAACTGCTGCGTCTCCTATGTAGGCTGCTACTTCAAAATCACTGGCCAGCATTCGATTACCAATTTCACTAATTTCCAGGCTGAGGCGCATAAGTCTGACAGCCTTTTTGGTCATGTCCATTGAAAATTCTACGGCATCATGACAGACAGTTTTAACTTTGTTTTGGTTTCCAACTTTATAACTGTCTAAAATATCAGAAAGAATTTTACTGTCCTGATCGATCATTAAAAGCATTTCTTTTTTTAGTTCTTCACTTTCAGCTAAAATTTCTTTAGCTTCAGCTTCAACAGCCTTATATTTTTCTTTGCCAATTGTTAAGTTGGCAATAAAGCTGATAACTGCAGCATTTAGAGCACCACTTAAGGCTGCTGCACTTCCCCCTCCAGGAATAGAATTACTTGAGCTGAGATCATTTAAAAACTCTTGAACAGTTTTTTTACTATAGTTCATGCTAAAACCCCTCTCTTAATTAGATATTATTTTATTAGTATTATAAAGTTTTTTGCTTTGCTTTAATTATATAAAATTAGTAGTTGATAAACAAGGATTTATTGGTACCCGGTATAAGTGATTTTTTTCACTTATACCGGGTACCAAAACTGTTTGACTTTTTTATTCTCTGTGAGTCATATCACAGAGAAACTTGAGCATTCCTGTTAAAATACTCACATATAATAGTAATATAATTCACAATGAAAGGAGTGTTTAAATGTACAGAGAAAATATTGAAAAAGTTGGAAATGCTGCAATCAAAAAGGTTAATTATATGGAGGCAAACAAGCTTAAATATATAATCTTTTCAGCTTTTGCCGGTGCTTTTGTTGGGCTGGGAATCATGCTGATTTTTTCAATTGGAGCACCGCTTAATGCTGCTGGTTCTCCTTTTACCAAATTTGTAATGGGAGTTTCATTTGCTGTAGCTTTAATCCTGGTTCTTTTTGCTGGTTCTGAGTTATTTACTGGTAATAATTTAATTATGACTGTTGGTTGGCTTGATAAGAAAATTAGTACAGTTTCTATGCTTAAACTCTGGTTTTACTGTTACCTGGGTAATTTAATAGGATCAATTTTTACTGCCTGGATGATTTTCAGATCAGGTTTAATTTCAACTGCGCCAACTTCGGACTTTATTTTAAGTGTCTCAGCTGCCAAGATGACTGCTCCTGCAGGCGAATTATTTTTCCGAGGAGTTTTATGTAATATTCTGGTCTGTCTGGCGGTCTGGACTGCCATTAAAGCTAAAAATGAGATGGCTAAACTGACATTAATTTTCTGGTGTTTATTTGCTTTTATTGGCAGTGGTTTTGAACACAGTATTGCCAATATGACACTTTTAGCAATGGCTTTAATGATTCCCCATCCTGCCGTGATAACTACCGGAGGCTATATTTATAACCTGGCCTTTGTTACAGCCGGAAATTTTGTTGGAGGAGCAGTTTTGATTGGTGGACTTTACTGGTTTGCCTCCAGTGGTCAGCAGCAACTTAAAAACAAAAATAAGAATGCAGCCTAGATAAATATTAATTAAACTTTATAGACCTAATTATTAATTCAAAAGGAGGAAAAAATATGGGTTATAATTTAAGCAAAAAAGCTTTTAATCAACTTTTAAACACATTAAATCAGGAACATCAAATTTATGCTCCGGTCAGAAAAAAGAAAAAGGGCACTTTTTCAGCCAGTGATTTGATTACATATGATCTGGTTAAAAGTTTGGAAGAAATTGAACTGGATAGTAAAAGCAAATATTCTGCTAAAGAGATTGTTTTTCCAATCAGAGAAACTCTATTTAATTTTGTTGAGGGAGAACAGCTTATTGCTTCTGAGACTGATGATAAATATATTATTTTTTTGCGTCCCTGTGACCGCAATGCTTTTAAACGGCTGGATAAGATATTTTTAGAAAATGGTCCGGAAGAAGATCTTTATTATAAAAGACTGCGGGAAAAGGTTAAATTTTTTGTGATTGAATGTACTGAGGGTTTTGATTCCTGTTTCTGTGTTTCTATGGACAGCAACACTGTAGACAGTGAAGATTATGCAGCTTTTCTACGTTTTGAAGAAGAGGGGATTAGCTGTAAAGTAAATGACCAGGAACTGAAAACAGCATTTTCTGATAAAGCAGCAGAGGTGAATTTCGAACCGCATTTTATTCAAAAAAATAAAGTTGAGGTTAAGCTGCCTGATCGGGAAAAACTGACAAATGAAGTTTTTGAACATGAGCTCTGGACAGAATATAGTGAGCGCTGTGTAGCCTGTGGCCGCTGTAATACATCCTGCCCTACCTGCAGCTGTTTTACAGTTAAGGATGTTTTGTATGATGAAAATGAAAATAATGGTGAGCGGTTTCGCCGCTGGGCCGGCTGTCATATAGATGGTTTTACAGAAATGGCAGGAGGACATAACTTTAGAGAAGAATATGGTGATCGGATGCGTTATAAAACAATGCATAAAATTTATGATTTTGCCGAGCGCTTTGATTTTGATATGTGTGTCGGCTGCGGCCGCTGTGATGATGTCTGCCCGGAATATATTTCATTTTCTAAATGTATCAATAAATTATCAACTATAATCGAGGAGGGAGTATAATGGCTTTAACTGCTGCTAAAAAATCGAGTAATCCTTATCTGGCTCAGAAAGCAGAAATTTTAAAAATATTTCAGGAAACAGAAATTGAATATACTTTTAGACTGGAATCGGACTTTGATTTAAACTATGGTCAATTTTTAGAAGTTTCAATTCCTGGTTATGGAGAAGCACCCATTTCAGTTAGTAATTTTACTGATCAGTGGCTGGAGCTGACAATTAGAAAAGTAGGGAAATTGACTGATCAAATTCATGAACTAAATACGGGAGATCATCTCTATTTAAGGGGCCCTTATGGTAATGGATTTGATTTTGAAAATTATCGGGGTAAAAATTTAATTATTGCTGCTGGGGGAACAGGTCTGGCTCCTGTGCGCAGCCTGATTGAATATGCCAATAATAATTTAGATCAGTTGATTGATTTTGAGCTGCTTGCAGGTTTCAAAAATGCTGAGAGTCTCTTATTTGAAAGAGATATTAAACGCTGGCGAAAAAACTTTGATGTTTTACTTACTGTAGATCAGACCTGTGATATTTGGGGAGAATGTGTGGGTTTAATTACTGAGCACATAGCTGAACTTCATTTAGATAACAAAGCTAATACAGAAGTTATAGTTGTTGGACCACCTCCCATGATGAAATATTCGATTATAGAGTTTCAAAAACTGGGAATACCGGATAATCAGATCTGGGTTTCCTATGAACGAAAAATGCACTGTGGTCTGGGTAAATGCGGTCACTGTAAAATTGAAGATAGTTATGTCTGTGTTGACGGTCCGGTTTATAATTATGCTGAAGTAAAAGAAATTAAGGACTAAATTTAATCTAAAGAAGGAGGTTATTATGTCTTTTAATACTAAAAAAATAAAGAAAAATGCTTTTAGAATTACTAAGGATAGAGAGGTTACAGCCTTAAGAATTAGAGTTCCTGGAGGTCATATTGAGGCAAAATATTTTCCCCTGCTTAAAGAAATTGCTGATGAATATGGTAATGGAAATCTTCATATTACAACTCGTCAGGGTTTTGAAATACCAGGAATTTCATTTGCTGATTTTGATCAGGTAAATAAAAAAATAGCACCTATTCTGGAAGGAATGGAGCAGAGTATTGGAGTTGAGATAGCTGATCCCCGGGAGGGATATCCAGCAGCTGGAACCCGCAATGTCTCTGCCTGTATTGGAAATAAGGTCTGCCGCTATGCAAATTATAATACAACAGAGCTGGCTCAGGAAATAGAAAAAAATATTTTTCCTAATGATTACCATGTAAAAATTGCACTTTCCGGCTGTCCTAATGACTGCATTAAAGGTCATCTGCAGGACTTTGGCATTTTAGGAATGGTAGAACCGATTTATCATCAGGAAAGATGTATTGGCTGTGAAGCCTGTGTTGATAACTGTAAAAAGCGAGTTACTTCAGCTCTAACTTTTGAAAAAGAGAGGGTAGTTAGAGATCATGAGCGCTGTATTGGCTGTGGAGAATGTATTCTGCAGTGTCCAACAAACGCTTGGGAACGGGGAGAACAATTCTATAAAGTTGTTATTATGGGCAGAACAGGTAAAAAGAATCCCCGTCTGGCAAAGCCGTTTTTAAAATGGGCCTCCAGAGAAGTAGTAATTGCTATAGTTAATAATGTTTATGATTATGTTGAAAGAAATATTGATACAAGTCTAGCTAAAGAACATGTTGGTTATATTGTTGATCGCACAGGTTATCCCCAATTTAAAAAAGAAATATTAGAAGGAGTAGAATTAAATCCTGAATGTGAGGTAGCAGCTAAAATTAACTGGAATGGCTATCAGACTGGAGAAAGAATATAAAGTAAGAGAATTTATTGGTACCCGTTACAAGTGATTTAATTTACTTTTACCGGGTACCAATATTTTTTTTGCAGTAAAAGAGACTTTGTAATATAATTAAAATTGAGAAAAGTTTAACTGTAAAACTAAGACTATAATATTTTCTGAACAAAAGGAGGGCTTTGATGCAGCTTTTAGTATCCGGGATTAATCATAAAACAGCTCCAATTTCAATTAGAGACCGGCTTTCTCAAAAAACAACCGAAATAAAAAAAGAACTAAAAGAGGAATTATATAAGAGCAAGTTTAAAGAATTTTTTATCCTAAGTACCTGTAACCGCTTTGAGATTTATATTTATTCTGAGAGGGAGACTGAAGCCAGAAATGTTCTAAAAGATTTTATTTTCCAACTACTGCAGAAAGCTCTCAAAGGCCATTTTAAATATAAAATTAATGATTTAAATGATTATCTTTATCAGTATCATGATCTACAGGCTGTTGAGCATTTATACCGGGTGGCATCCGGACTGGATTCTCTGGTTAAGGGAGAAGATCAGATTTTAGCTCAAATAAAAGAACAGTTTAGAGAATACAGGGAAGAAAATTTAACTGCTTCCTATTTAAATCAGCTCTGTCTGGAGGCCATTAAAGTTGGAAAACAGATCAGAACTAAAACTAAAATTAACGAGCGGGCAGTTTCCATAAGTTATGCAGCAGTAGAGCTGGCCCGAGATATTTTTGGCAGCTTAAAAGGAGAAAAAGTGATGATTCTTGGTGCTGGTGAGATGGCTGAGTTATGTCTCAAAAATTTACTAAATTACGGTGTAGAAGGAATTTTAGTGGCCAATAGAAGCTATAAACACGGTCAGAAACTGGCAGCAGAATATGGAGGAGAGGTTATTCACTGGGAAGAATTTAAAGAGAGGGTTAAAGAAGTGGATATTATAATCGCTTCAACGGCAGCACCTCATACAGTACTCCATAAAGCTGAGGTTTTAGAAGCAGTGGAGAATAAACATGGGCCAATGTTTTTAATCGATATTGCTCTGCCGCGCGATATTGATCAGGAGGTAGAGGAGCTCCCCGGAGTTCATTTATACAATATAGATGATTTAAAGCGGGTAATTGATAAAAATTTAAATTTAAGAGAAAACGAAGTTGACAAAGCAGAAGCAATAATAGAAGCTGAAAAATATAATTTTCAGCGCTGGCTGCGGGAGCAGCGCTGTGTCCCCCTGATTAAAGAGATGCGGGAGGATGCCCGCGGTATCAAAGAAAAAGAAGTCAAAAGAGCTCTTCATCTGCTGCAGAATTCAGAACTTAAAGCAGAAGAAATTATTGAACAGCTGGGCCACCGACTTTTAAATAAGTTATTACATCAGCCTACTGTCGGCCTTAAGGAACTGGCAGTAGAAAATAAAAATACCAGAGATGAGCAACTGGAAGTTGTAAAAACAATTTTTGCAGTCGGAGAGGAAGAGTAAAAACTTTAAGGAGGAACAGCAGTGAGATTTTATCCAATAAATTTAAATTTGCAGGATAAAAAAGTTTTAATTGCAGGAGCGGGTAAAGTTGCACTGCGTAAATTTAGAAGGCTGCTGCGGAGTGGAGCTCTGATCAAGGTAGTTGCACCAGAATTCAATCAGGGATTTAGGCCCTATTTAAAACAGGAATCAAAACAGTATGATTTTTTGGAACGTAAATTTCAGGAGAAAGATCTGATCGGTCAATTTTTAGTTTTTGCTGCTACTGATAATTTAGAATTAAACGAGAGAATCGCTCTGCTGGCAAGAGGTAAAAATATTCTGGTTAATATAATTGATAATGCTCAGCTTTCGAATTTCACTGTCCCGGCAGCAGTAAATAGGGGTGAACTTTTATTAACTGTTTCTACCGGTTCGAACTTACCTGCTCTTTCTAAAAACATTAGAAAAAAATTAGAAAATGATTTTGGCCTGGAATTTGCCTTTCTACTGGACATTATGTCAGAAAAAAGGTCGGAAATCATAGAAAATATTGAAGATGCTGAACTCCGGAAATCTATTTTTAGTAAAATTGCTGCTGATGCGTTTTTAAATAAAATCAGAGAAATTATAGTTGATTATAACCCTGAAATTTTGTCTGATAATAATTATCAGGCGGATAATTTAGAATATTTAGCTGTACAAAAGGAGATAAAAAAAGCTATTTCAGAGCTGGTAAAAAGAGAGAAAAGCCAAAAAGAAGGTTTTGGAGGAGAGATTTAATGTTAACCAGGCTATTTTTATTAAGACATGGAGAGACTGACTGGAATCAGAAGTCAATTTTTCAGGGACAGACTGATATTGATTTAAATAAAAGAGGCCGGGATCAGGCTCAAAAAACAGCTGAGATGTTAAAAAAAATAGAAATTGAGCAGATTTACAGCAGTGATTTAAAAAGAGCAAAAAATACTGCTCGGATAATTGCTGATCAAAAGAATTTAAAACTTAGAGCCAATAAACAGCTGCGGGAGATCGGCTTTGGCGACTGGGAAGGATTAAACTTTGCAGAAATAAAAAAAGAGTATCCCGATCTTTTAGTTTCCTGGCAGCAGGATCCTGTCCATAATTCCCCTCCTGCTGGCGAAAAACTTTTGGATTTTAGATTAAGAGTAGAAAATTTTTTCAAAAAAATAATAAGCAGTCATCAGGGAGATAAAATACTTGTGGTTACTCATGGAGGGGTAATTAAAGCTTATTTGACAGCTGTCCTCTCAATAAAGCCCGAAAAATTCTGGCAGTTTCAGATAGATAATTGTTCACTGACAGAGTTGAAATTTTATGAGCAGGATGTAATTTTGAGTAAATTAAATTTTACAAATGAGATAATTTGAGGTATAGTTAATATATAGTTTAACTTAGTTAATTTTAAAATGAAATATTTATATAAAAAGGTGCTTTAGCTACGGCTGAAGAGAATAGGGAATCAGGTTAAAATCCTGAACGGGCCCGCCACTGTAACTGATTTTAGATTCATTTTTTACCACCTGTTATTTTTCTGCAGGGAAGGTATGAATCTATGTTAATAATCAGAAGTCAGGAGACCTGCCTTTTGTATAATCTACAAATGACCTCGGGAACAGGTGTCAGGTAGATAATCATTTGATTTAGCTGTTTGCTAAAGTTACTGGTTTCTTAATTTAAGCAGCTTTAATTATGATTATATACTTTCAATCTCAACCTGCGGGTTGGGATTTTTTAAATTTTATATACTTTTTAAGGAGTTTAAAATCATGAAGAATAAAACTGGAACTTTAATGATTCAGGGTACTGCATCTGATGCGGGTAAAAGTCTTTTTGTTACAGCTTTATGCAGAATCTTTGCCAGAAAAGGTATTAAAACAGTTCCCTTTAAGGCCTGGAATATGTCTCTTAACTCTTATATAACGAAAAATGGTAAAGAAATTGGTATTGCTCAGGCTCTGCAGGCCAGAGCTGCTTTGAGAGAGGCAGCTGTAGATATGCAGCCAATTTTAGTTAAAGCAATGGGGAAGGGACAGACGCAGATTATTATTAAGGGAGAAGTGGACCAGAATATTAATTACCAAAAAAGAAAAAACGATTATCTTAAAATTTATGAGCAGACAATAAAAAGCTCACTGCAGAGATTGAGAAAAAACAATGAACTTATTATTATGGAAGGGGCTGGAAGCCCTGCTGAAATTAATAGAACTACTCCCGATTTTGCCAATATGTTTACAGCTGAGCTTTACAATTCTCCGGTGCTTTTAATCAGCAGTATTGAAAAAGGAGGCTGTCTTGCTTCCCTGGTTGGGACTTTAAAACTTTTAGCTCCTGCTCAGAGAAAACTGATAAAAGGATTAATAATTAATAAATTCAGAGGTGATTTTAATTTATTAAAGCCGGCAGTTGAGTTCTTAGAGGATTATACCAGCAAAGAAGTTATGGCAGTTTTACCCTATTTTAAGAATCTTAACTTACCGGAAGAGGATTCTGCTTCTTTAAGGCTTGATAATTACCCGGATGACAGAGCTGACAGCGAAAAAAGACTAAAAATTGCAGTAATTAAACTGCCTCATATTTCAAACTTTACTGATTTTAACAGTTTAAAAATGGAAGCAGACCTTTATTTAAAATATGTCAGCAAAAAGATTAATTTACTTAACTTTGATTTAATCATTATCCCGGGAACTAAAACTACTACCAGAGATCTTCAATTTTTAAAAGAGAGCGGTCTGGCAGCGGAAATTAAAAAAGCAAATGAAGCTGGAATTATGATCATTGGTATCTGTGGTGGTTTTCAGATGCTTGGTCAAAAATTGATAGATAATGAGGGTACTGAGGGAGAGATCAAAGAAATAAATGGGCTGGGTTTACTGAAGATTAAGACAGAGTTTTTAAAAGAAAAGACCACCCATCAGGTGGAAGTTAGATTAAATCCCAATCAGCAGCTTAAAAATGAACTGCCTGGATTTGAGGCCCGGGAGATTTTTAAAGGTTATGAAATTCATATGGGTCAGACAGAGTATTTAAATGAGACAGAAGAATTATTTGAAATTATTGAGAGATCAGGCCGGAAATTGAAATTGAAAGATGGAGCGGTTAATCAGGCTGGCAATTGTTTTGGAACTTATCTGCATGGATTATTTGATAATGATAATTTTCGCAGCTCTCTTCTCAATAAGCTGAGAGAAAAAAATAATTTAAGCAGGACAAAGTTTAAAAATTATAACTATCAGCAGCAAATAGAAAATAATCTGGACCGACTGGCAGATCTGGTGGAAGAAAATATAGATATCAATAAATTATTAAACTTAAGTAGAAGGTGATCAAATGGCAGATGCAGTAATGATTCAGGGTACAGCTTCAGATGCCGGGAAAAGCATTTTAGCAGCAGCACTCTGTAGAGTTCTGGTTCAGGATGGCTATAAAACAGCTCCTTTTAAATCTCAAAATATGTCTTTAAATTCTTATATTACAAAAGCCGGTGAGGAAATAGCAATTGCACAGGCAGTACAGGCCGAAGCTGCAAAAGTAGAAGCAGAAGTGAATATGAGCCCAATTTTGATGAAGCCTATTGCCGATGATATGTCACAAATTATTTTAAAGGGAAAAGTGTTTAAAAACATGAAGGCAGCTGATTATTTTGCTCAAAAAGAGAAACTGCTGGGGATAATTAAAGAATCCATTGATCAGTTGAAAAAAAATTATGATCTTTTAGTCCTGGAAGGTGGAGGTAATCCGGCTGAGGTAAACCTGAGAGATAAAGATCTTGTTAATATGAAGGCTGCAGAAATTGCTGAAGCACCGGTTATTCTGGTGGCTGATATTGATAAAGGGGGAGTATTTGCCTCAATTGTTGGAACTCTGGATTTATTAACCGAAGCTGAACGAGAGAGGGTTAAGGGAATAATAGTTAATAAATTTAGGGGAGATCCTGCTTCTTTTAAGTCCGGAGTGGAATTAATAGAAAAACACTGCCAGAAAAAAGTACTGGGAGTGATGCCTTATCTGGAAGAGCTTAATTTACCCTCAGAAGATAGTCTGCAGCAGGAAGCAGCAGGCAGTGAGAATTACAAGCTAGATATTGCAGTTGCTGCCTATCCGGGAATGTCAAACTTTACAGATTTTGATTATTTTAAAAATGACAAAGATATTCGGCTTAGATATTTAAAAAAAGCTGACGAACTAAGAAGTCCTGATATAATTATCCTTCCCGGTTCTAAAACAGTTATTAAAGATCTCCAATTTTTATATAAATCAAATTTAGCTGCAGAAATTATTGAAGAGGCAGAAAATGGGACAATGATTATAGGTATCTGTGGAGGTTACCAGATGCTGGGCCATAAAATTTCTGATCCGGATCAACTGGAAGGAAATGAGCAGGAGATTAAGGGGCTTTCACTTTTAAAAATCAAAACTGTTCTGGAAGCTGAAAAAGTAACACGGCAGGTCAGAGCGGAGAGCTTAAACAAATTGGATTTTTTAAAAGATATTAGAGCTGAAGTACTAACTGGCTTTGAAATCCACCAGGGAAAGACTTTTAGAGATAGGGGTCAGCAGGCTTTATTTAAGTTAAAAAGACAAAAATCCGGTCAATTAGAGAGAGTGGTCACTGATGGGGCACTAAATGAGAGCGGAAATGTCTGGGGTACATATATTCACGACATTTTCAAAAATGATGCTTTTAGAAAATCATTAATCAATCATCTTCTGCAAAAGAAGGGATTAAAGCCGAATTTAGGATCCAAAAAAAGTGCAGCTCAGATTAGAGAGGATAATTACAATTATCTGGCAGCAGAATTCAGAAAGCATATTGAGCTTGAGGAATTATATAAAATCATTTTTGATAATTAGGTGGTGTAATAAATGCGGGGGATGGTCCACGTTTATACAGGTAAGGGTAAGGGAAAAACAACTGCTGCTTTTGGGCTGGCAGTGAGAGCGGTGGGAGCAGAAAAAAATGTTTTTATTGCTCAGTTTGTCAAAGGAATGAAATACAGTGAATTAAAAAGTTTAAAAAAGATAGAAAAAATTGAAATTAAACAGTATGGTTTAGATTATTTTATTAAGGGAAAGGCTGAAGAGGAAGATATTAATGCAGCCAGGAATGGGCTTGAGGAAGCAGCAGAAATTTTAAAAGCAGGTGAGCATCAGCTGGTAATTCTGGATGAAGCAAATATTGCTGTTTATTATGAGCTGTTTAGGGCAGAAGAGTTAATTGAGATTTTAGAAAATCGGGCTCCGGAAGTAGAAGTAGTAATCACCGGTCGTTATGCGGCAGCAGAGCTAATAGAATATGCAGATCTGGTAACAGAAATGAAGGAAATTAAGCACTATTACAAAAAAGGAGTTAAGGCCAGAGTAGGGATTGAAAAATAGATATTAAGCAGTGAAAAGGGAGGAAATAATGAAGGATAATAACCCAAAAGAAATTGAAGCAAAAAGTATGAGATTGATTGATCGGGAAATTGGAAAATTGGACTGCAGTCAGGCAGAATTAAAAACCATAAAGCGGGTAATCCATGCTTCAGCTGATCCAGAGCTGGCCTCAAAGGTTAAATTTTCCCCAAATGCGGTAGAAATCATGGGAAACTTAATTCGAGAAGGGGCAGATATTATAACTGATGTTACAATGCTTAAAGCAGGGATCAATGAGCGAAAACTGGCTGAATATGGAGGAGAGCTAAAATGTTTTATTGGAGACCAGGATGTTAGAAAAGCGGCCGAAAAAACTTCTTTAACCAGATCTATTATGGCGATGCGCAAGGCTATTGATTTACCTGGTAAGAAAATTTTTGCTATCGGTAATGCACCTACAGCTTTATTTGAATTGATTAATTTAAGTGAGCAGGGAAAAGAGATTGATTTTATTGTTGGGACTCCTGTGGGCTTTGTGGGGGCAGCCGAATCCAAAGATGAGTTAATGGAAACTGAGATACCCCATATTTCTTTAAAAGGACGAAAAGGCGGCAGTGCTATTGCTGCTTCTATAGTCAACTCTGTCCTTTATAATCTGGAAGCATAATTATGACTTTTGAGCGTTATCTTAAAAAAGGTGGTAAAAAGTATAGGCTCGGTTATACTACCGGTACTGCAGCGGCCGGGGCAGCAAAGGCTGCAGCTGAAATGTTATTAAAGCAGAAAACTGTAGAAAAAGTGCTGATTGAGACTCCGGCCGGGATTGAAGTTGAACTGGAAGTTCTGGATTGTTTTTACAGCAGGGATCTGGCCCGGGCATCAGTTATTAAGGATGCTGGTGATGATCCAGATCAAACAGATGGGATAAAAATTACGGTAGAATTAAAAAGGCTAAAAAGAGACAAAAATTTGTCTAAAAGCAAATTGACATTTAAAGCTGGTAAAGGGATTGGCCGGATTACCAAACCGGGTCTGCAGCTGGATATCGGCCAGGCAGCAGTTAATCCTGTGCCCCGTAAAATGATTAAAAAAGCTGTCCAGGAGATTTTTCCGGAAGCAAATGTTTTTGAAGTTCTGATTTCTGCTCCAGCAGGGGTAGAAATAGCCAGAAAAACTTTTAATCCTAAACTGGGGATTAAAGGTGGAATTTCAATACTGGGAACGACCGGGATTGTTGAGCCGATGTCCGAATCAGCCTATAAGGAGTCTCTGGCTGTAGAACTAAGACAGGCTGTGGCTTTAGGTTATAGAAAGCTGATTTTTGTGTTCGGTAATTATGGCAAAAAAGAGGCGCTGGCAGCCGGCTTTAAGGAAGAACAGATTATCAGGATGAGTAATTTTGTTGGTTTTATGCTGGCAGAGGCTGATAAACTGGAAATAGATGAGATTATAATGGTCGGTCATCTTGGAAAAATTGTTAAAGTTGCAGGTGGGATTTTTAATACCCACAGTAAAACAGCAGATGCCCGCCTGGAAATAATTGCTGCTCATGCTGCTCTGGCGGGAGCAGAGCAGGAAGTAATCGAAGATATTTTCGCAATTAATACTGCCGAAGAAGCGGCTGAGTATCTGCTCAAAAATAATCTAAAAGAAGTTTTAAAAAATATTAGTCAAGCAGTGGTCAGCAGAGTGGAAGCAAAATTAGAAAAGAAAATCGAATGTAAAGCAGTAATTTTCACTTTAAATCAGGGAATTATAGCTCTTTCAGAAAAAGCAGAGGAGGATTTTAACTTTGAATAAAGTTTATGTACTGGGAATTGGTCCGGGCAGTAAAGATTATCTACTTAAAAAAACAGAAAAGATTATCGAAAAAATGGATGTTTTAATTGGAGGCAGCAGAGCTTTAGAAACTTTTGCAGATCAGAAGGCCAAAAAAATTAAAATTACTCTGCCCCTGCTTAAAATCAAAAATTATATTTTGGATAATTATGAACGGGAAAAAATTGCTGTTTTAGTTTCCGGGGACCCCGGCTTATACAGTCTGCTTAATTATCTGAAGAGAGAAATAGATGCTGACATTTTAGAGGTTATTCCCGGGATCAGTTCTCTACAGCTGGCTGCTTCTCGAATTCAAATCAGCTGGAATCAGATGCAGATCACCAGTCTGCATGGTAAGGATAATAAGGAGGAACTGCTTCTGCTTTTAAATAAGAAAAGTAAAGTTGGACTTTTTACAGATAACAAATTTCCTCCTCAGAAAATTGCTGAGTATTTATTAAAAAATAAAATTGAAAGTAAAATTGTCTGTGTTTTCGAGAACCTTTCTTATCCAGATGAAAAGATTACCATTGGAACTGCTTCAGAAATCAAAGAACTTTCTTTTTCCAAACTTACGGTGATGATTATACTCGATAAAAAAGAATTTGACACCAAACTGAGAGGTGATTTTGATGAGAGACTGGGAGTATAGCTCCCCCGGAATTCCCGATGATTATTTTATTAGAGCTGAAGTGCCGATGACCAAGGAAGAAATAAGGGCAGTGATCATCTCAAAATTAAGGCTGAAAAGTGATCATACTGTTTATGATATTGGGGCTGGAAGCGGCAGTGTTTCAGTTGAGATGGCTTTTCTGCTGCCGGAAGGGAGAGTATATGCTCTGGAAAGAAAAGAGAAGGCTCTCAGTTTAATCAAAAAAAATGTTGATAATTTTAAATTAACTAATATTAAAATTATAAAGGCTGAAGCACCGGCAGGAATTGATAGTTTACCGAAGCCGGACAGAGTTTTTATTGGGGGCAGTGGAGGCCAGCTGTCTGCAGTAATTGAGACTGCTGCTCAAAAACTAAAAGATTCAGGGAGGATTGTTTTAACTGCAGTTACAATTAACACTCTGACAGCGGCTGTTCAGGTTCTGGAGCGATTGGACTACCGGCTGGATATTATTAATCTGGCGGTGACCAGGACTAAAAATATTAGCAACTATCAAATGTTTAGAGCTTTAAATCCGGTTTATATTATTAGTGCAGATAAAAATGGCTAAAAAATAGATTTTAACAAGGGAATGGAGGAATCAATTTGGCAAATAAGTTATATGGAATTGGAGTTGGGGTTGGTGATTCAGGTTTAGTTACTTTAAAGGCAGTGAAGATTTTAAAAGAAGTAGATTATATCTGTACTCCCCTGTCAGCTAAAAGTGACTCTAGCAGAGCACTGGAGATAATTTCTAGCCTGGTAGATCTTAAAGACAGAGTTGTTAAATTAGAGTTTAAGATGTCAAAAAATAAACAGGAGCGGGAAGAATCACGTTCTGCTGCTGCCAGAAAAATATATCAATTATTAAAAAAAGGGAAAAATGTAGCTTTTGTAACGATTGGTGACCCTTTTTTATACAGCACCTATGCCTATATGCTGAAAAATATTAAAAGATGGGATAATTCTATTAAATTCGAAACTGTGCCTGGAATTAATTCTATAGCTGCTGTTACTTCAGAGTATAATCTACCTCTGGCAGAGGGAAAAGAAAATACAGCAATTTTATCAGATCTAAAAGATGAAGAACACTTAGAAAAAGTTTTTAATTTATTTGAAACAGTAGTAATTTTAAAATTGAGCCGAAATTTTGATACTGCCTACCGGGTTTTAGAGAAGTTGGGTTTAAAAAGCAGTGTACTAATAGCAAGCAAATGCGGTTTTGAGGATGAATTCTATACCAAAAATATAGAGATCTTTAAAAGTAGAAAAATTGAATATCTAACACTGATGATTGTAAAAAGGAAGGGGATCTAAATGAAAGTATATATAATTGGGGCCGGTGCCGGTGATCCGGAACTACTAACAATTAAAGGTAAAAAAGCTATAGAAAATTCAGAAATTATTATTTATGCTGGTTCTTTGGTTAATCCAGAAGTTTTGAAATATAATGAGGATGCTAAAGTTTATAATAGTGCCAATTTGAGCTTAGATCAAGTTATTGAAATCATAAAAGAAGCAAAATCTGGTGATCAGAATGTGGCCCGAGTACATACCGGAGACCCTTCAATTTATGGGGCAATTAAGGAACAGATTGATATTTTAGTAGAAAATGAAATTGATTATCAGATCATACCAGGTGTAAGTTCATTTTTAGCTGCAGCTGCAGCTTTAGAAGCAGAATATACTCTGCCTGATGTTTCCCAAACTGTAATTTTGACCAGACAGGCTGGCAGAACTCCAGTTCCTGAAAAAGAAAAACTGTCTAGCTTAGCCCAACACCAGGCTTCGATGGCTATCTTTTTGAGTGTTCAGATGATAGAAGAAGTAGTAGATAATTTGAGTAAGGAATATCCCCTGACAACTCCTGCTGCTGTTGTAGCTAAAGCTTCCTGGCCGGATCAGAAGATTATCAAAGCCACTTTAGGTGAAATCACTGCTGAAGTAAAAGCAGCGGGCATTAAAAAGACAGCTTTAATTTTAGTTGGAGATTTTTTAGACAGTAATTATCAAAAATCAAAATTATATGATAAAAATTTCGCCCATGAATATAGAGATAGTAAAAAAGAAAAAAAGGCGATTTTAGTTGTCAGTTTTGGCACCAGTTACCCAAAAACCAGGAAGAAAACAATTGCAGCCTGTGAAGCAGAGATTGCAGAGAATAATCCTGATTATGACCTTAAAAGAGCTTTTACATCTGGAATGATAATTAAAAAATTAAAGCGGAGAGATAACCTTCATATTAATAATCCGGAAGAAGCCTTAGAAGAGCTGTACGAAGAGGGATATCAGCAGGTTATTGTTCAGCCGCTACATATCATCAACGGCAGTGAATATCATGATTTAATTAAAGCTGTTAAAAAATATAAAAATAAATTCAGAGTTTTAAAATATGGAAGGGCTCTTTTAACTAAAACAAAAGATTACTTTAAATTAGCAGATATCATAGCAGCTGAAGTAAAAGCAGCTGACCCAGAAAAAGAAGCTGTTGTTTTAATGGGTCATGGAAGCAGGCATGCTGCCAATTCTGTTTATGCAGCTTTTGATTATGTTTTAAAAGATAAGGGTCTGGATAATTATTATGTGGGAACAGTAGAAGGTTATCCAGAACTGGATCAGGTTATAAAAAGATTAAAAGAAAAAGACTATCAGAAAATAAAACTGGCCCCTTTAATGCTGGTTGCAGGGGATCATGCTCAAAATGATATGGCAGGCGAGGAAGAAGACAGCTGGAAAAGCAGATTAGAAGCAGCAGGTTTTGAGGTTGAGATTCGGCTGCAGGGGCTGGGAGAATATAAGGGGGTGCAGCAGTGTTATTTAAATAAAGTAGAAGAATTAACCACTAAACTGGCTGCTAAAATTAAGTGATTTTTTAAAAGATCGGAGGTCAATTTAGGACAATTAGATTTGATGTAACGAATTAGCATTGAGGAGGAATAAAAATAAAGATGAAAAAATTATTTAATTATTCAATAATCTGTTTAATTCTTTTTCTAATGATATTGTCTTTTTCAATTATAGGTATTTTAGATAATGATTTAATTCATGCAGCTGAGCAGGATAATAATTATCAAGTCGACTCTATAAACCTTGAAGGTGGAGATTATGGTTATCCTTCTCCTTATTCTCATTATCCAAGAGGTCCAGGAGGATATAAAAGAAATTTAATATTCGATAGTCTTTTAGAACGATCTGAAGATGGTCTAATTCCCTGGTTGGCCGAAGATTATGAGATTAAAAAAGAAGGAAAAGCATATCAATTTACCATCCGTGATAATGTTAAATGGCACGATGGAGAAGACTTTACCGCAGAAGATGTTAAGTTTAGTTTTGAATATGGACTGGAACACCCTCTGGTCTGGTCTGATTTAACTAAAAAGGATATAAAAGATGTTGAAATTGTAGCTGAAAACAAAGTTTTAATTACTGCTGACGAAGTTAATGCATCATTATTATATGCTATAGGAAATCAGCGTATTATTCCTGAACATATTTGGAAAGATGTAAAAGTTCCTAAAGAATATGAAGAAGATGATGCTGTAGTAGGAACCGGACCTTATGTATTAAGTGATTACAATAAGGAACATGGAAGTTATCGTTTTGATGCATTTGAAAATTTCTGGGGACCAAAGCAGAATGTAAAGACTATAAAATTTATTCCAGTAAGTGAAGAAATTTTAGCCTTTGAAAATGAAAAAATTGATTTGATAGATATAGGTTCTGACTTATTAAATCGTTATAAAAATGATCCTCAATTTAAAGTAGTGCAGAATCCCGCTTTTTGGGGATATAGATTAATTTTTAATATGAGAGATGTAGAAGCGCTTAAGGATAAAAAGGTTAGACAGGCAATAAGCTATGCGATAAATAATAAAGAATTAGTAGATAAAATAGAAAGAGGTGCAGCAAAAGCAGGCAGTGCTGGCATAATACCACCGGATAACAGCTATTATAATTCTGAAGTAAAAGAGTATAACCATGACCCTGATAAAGCAGAAGAATTATTAAATGAAGCGGGTTATAATGACCTCAGCTTTGATCTCAAAATAGCAGATAGAACAGTTAGAATGGCAGAATTAATAAAAGAACAGCTTAATAGAGTAGGAATTGAGATTAATATAATTAGTTCGGATACCAAAACACAGGACAGCAGAATTAATGAAAATGACTATGAGCTTGCTATTACAGGACATGGTGGTTGGGGAGGAGAACCTGACTATTTGATTGAAAGATTTGGTGGAGAAAAACTTTTTGAAGGAAGGATGTCCAGTTCGGCTGCAGTGGGCTATGAAAATGATGATTTAGCTGAAATTTTAGCTGAGCAAAAATTAGAAATGGATAAGGATAAAAGACAGGAAAAGCTTGACAGGGCACAATCTATTTTGGCAGAAGATGTTCCAGAAATTCCACTTTATTTTAGAGCTCCATATTCTGTATATAGAGCTGATAAATATGATGGCTGGATGTTTATGTATGATCACCACAGCTTAGAGCACGGCAAATTATCTTATTTAGATTATTAATGTGAGGGGCATATAAATGACTAAAAAGGTGAAAATTAAATTAATTGAATATATTATTACTCTGTTAATAATAATTACACTTAATTTTATTCTTCCCCGGCTTATGCCGGGGGACCCTTTTTTGTTTATTTCTGGTGATCAGGGACAGGATGTAATGTATTCGGAGGAGCAAAGACAGCAGTATCTGGATTACTATGGCTTAAATAAGCCAGTAGAAAAACAATACTTCTCTTATCTAAAAAGAATTGTTAAATTAGATTTAGGTACAAGTCTTTATTATAATCAATCTGTAATTAAACTTATTTTGCGAAGACTAAAATGGACTTTTTTCATGGTGGTTTCAGCAGAAATAATAGCCACCACCATGTCTATTATTTTAGGAGCTATCTCGGCCTGGTATAAAGATAGTTTTATTGATAAAATATTATACTTTAAATTGATATTATTTTCTGAGATACCCTCTTTTCTATTAGGATTAATGCTGCTTTTTGTTTTTGCAGCTGATTTGAATTTATTTCCTTTATCTGGTGCAATGAGTCATTATATGGAGTTTAACAGCCTTTGGGCCAAAACATTGGATATTTTAGCTCATGCTGTTTTACCTGTTACAGCACTTGCTCTATCAAGATTAGGTTCTTATTATCTGCTTTGTAGGAACAGCATAATTTCAGTTTTAGAAAAAAGATATATTAAAACAGCTCAGGCCAAAGCATTATCAAAAATGAGGATAATGCTTGCATATGTTATAAGAAATTCATTATTACCCGTTATTACCCGTTTGTTTTTAAGTTTGGGTACATTGATCGGCGGAGCTATTCTGGTAGAAAATGTTTTTGCATATCCCGGTTTAGGACTTTTACTGAGAGAATCAGTGATGATGAGAGACTATCCATTAATTCAGGGAATATTCCTGATTATTTCAATTTTAGTTTTAACAGCAAATTTTCTAGCCGATTCAATTTATAAAAGAATAGATCCCAGGATAAAATAATTCACCTAATCATTTTATAAGTGAGGCAGAAATATGAATAAATTAATGTGGTTAATTAAATTTTTAAAGAAATTTTCTCTTACAGGTAAAATCAGTCTAATAATTATTATTCTAATAACTTTAATTGCAGTCTTTGCACCATTTGTCTCGCCATATCCACCTGATAAATCTTCCGGCCCTGCTCTGGAGCAGCCTCAGGCTCGGCACATTATGGGAACAGATGATTTAGGATATGATATTTGGTCTCAAATAGCTTATGGAGCCAGAATCAGCTTAATTATTGGAATTGGTACAGCACTATTTGCTTCTTTTGGTGGCGGTATAATTGGTATCATATCAGCTTATAAAGGTGGATGTCTGGATAAAATTCTTATGAGAATTATAGATATCATGATTGTGCTGCCTGATTTACCTTTGATGATTATCTTAGCTGCATTTTTCGGCCCCAGCCTTATAAATATTATTCTGGTTCTTACATTTTTGTCTTGGATAAGACCTGCAAGAATCGTCCGCTCACAGGTTTTAATGTTAAAAGAAATGGAATATATCAAATCAGCTAAGAGCTATGGAGCAGGTTCATGGTATTTATTAAAAAATCATTTTTTACCAGAAATTTTTCCACTACTTGCTGTTAGTATGATCAGGCTATCAAGTAAGGCAATAGTAGCAGAAGCAGGACTTTCATTTTTAGGATTAGGTGATCCAACATCTAAAAGCTGGGGATTAATTATCCATCATGCCAGCAATTTTAAAGGTATATATTATACTCCATTCTGGAAATGGTGGCTTCTTTTCCCCTGGTTTGCATTGTTATCTTTAATAATTTCATTAGCATTTATCAGTAGAGAGTTGGAAGATTTATACAGTTTAAAAAGATAGGAGGGAAATAATGTCTGATCATCAAAATATTTTAGAAATTAAAAATTTGTCTGTAATTTACAATTTAAAGGGAGAAAATGTTAAAGCAGTTGATAATGTATCAATAAAAATAAAAGAAGGTACCAGTATTGGTTTGATCGGAGAATCAGGATCTGGAAAAACTTCGCTTGCCCTCAGTATAATGGGTTTAATAAAAAAAGCTGAGCTTACGGGGGAGATTATATATAAAAATAAAGATTTACTTAAATTAAAAAATAAAGATTTAAAAAAATATCGCTGGCAGAAAATAGCTGTTGTTTTTCAGAGTTCACTTGATGTCTTAAATCCAGTCTTAACTATTAAAGAACAGATAGCAGAAACTATAAATACACATGAAGATCTCCCCAAAAATAAATTAAATGAAAAAATTGATAATCTGCTAGAAATGGTTAATTTAGATTCTAAATGGAAAGATTATTATCCACATCATCTATCAGGTGGTATGAGACAAAAAGTGCTTATTGCAATGGCTTTAGCCTGTGAACCCGAATTTTTAATAGTTGATGAACCAGCTACTTCACTAGATTCAGAAAACAAAAAAGAAATAGTAAGTCTTTTAAACAATTTAAGGGAAAAACATAATCTGACTATGCTGATTATTTCTCATGATCTTAAAACTATTAAAAAATTAAGCTCAAAACTAATAACCATGTATAAAGGTAATTTTGTCGAATATGGTATTACAGAAGAAGTTATATCAAAACCCAAACACTGTTATACAAGGGGACTAATTAATTCTTCTCCCGCCTTATTTCCATATAAAGATTTGTGGGGAATTAAAGCTGAAGAAGATATCATAGATAATGATGGGTGTCCTTTTTATTCCCGCTGTCCTCAACACAAAAAAGAATGTAAAAATAATAAAGCTGAATTAAAATACATAGGTGTAGAAAGAATGGTTGCATGCAATAGAGATGGAATTATAAACATTCTTGAAGCTTATAACCTTTCTAAAACATTTATAGATAAAAATCTAGCTAAAGTTGAGGCAGTAAAGAAAGCCGACATTAATATTAGAAGTGGAGAAATAGCAGCATTAGTAGGAAAATCAGGTTCTGGAAAATCAACTTTAGCACATCTGCTGGCAGGGATAGAAAAAAAAGATAGTGGTAAAATTATTTTTATGAATCAAGAAATTTCTCAAAATTTAGCCACTGCTAAAATGGGAGGAATTCAAATTATTTTCCAGGATCCTTTTTCAGCTACCAGTGACCGATTAAGTGTATTAGAAGTTGTTAAAGAGCCGCTTGAGATTTTAAAATGGGCAAATAAAGAAAAAAGAATAAAAAAGGCAGTTAACTTAATAAAGAGTGTACAGCTTCCCACAAATTCTGAATTTATAAACAGAAGTTGTAGAAATTTAAGTGGAGGACAGAGACAAAGAATTGCTATAGCTCGTGCTTTAGTCACCGAACCCAAGCTGCTGATAGCAGATGAAATAACCTCTATGCTGGACCCATCGGTTCAGGCAAATATTATAAGACAGTTAAAAGAACTGCAGAATAAAAAAGGATTTTCTATGCTTTTTATAACACATAATCTTGATTTAGCCAGAAAAATTTCAGATAAAGCTTATCTTATGGAAGCGGGAGAAATAATTAAAGAAGGGCTGCCCTCAGAATTATTTGACAAAGATATGGGACTCAAACAAAGTTTCCTTAAAAAAGCATTCATTTAATTACCAGAATATTAATAAAAAATATTTAGAAATAGAAAACTTTTGGAGAAACCGGAACTGATCATATCCTGGGTAATCGAAGTTTATCAGAGATTTATTAAAAAGGTGAAGATCTCTGGTGATAGCTCAGTCCCAGAATCTAAAAAATAACTTTTTAGGCTGTTCTGAGTTTTAGAAAGGATGATTAAATAAAATTGATAACAGAAAAAAGCTGGAACTGGAGGTTATTTTAAGACAATTAGATTTGACGTAACGCTGACTTTTAAAAGGGGGAAAAATGAATAACAAAAACTTTATAATTATAGCCAGTATTATTTTAATATGTGGTGTTCTGGGTGGATCAGTTATTGCGGAAGATCATTATCCGGTTACAATAAAAAATTATAATACAGCCGGTGAGGAATACGAAATCACTTTTGAAAAAAGACCGGAGCGGGTGATAACAACTAATCAGCCTCCAACTGAACTTTTATTGACTCTGGGTCTGGAAGAGTTTATGGTGGGAACTGCCTGGCTGGATAATCCAATTTTAGCTGAGTTGGAAGATAAATATGAAAAAATACCTGTTCTTTCAGATCGATATCCAGCAAAAGAAGTGGTAATAGCCAAAAATCCAGATTTTATTATGGGCTGGAATAGTGTATTTTCACCTAAAAATTTAGGTTCAGTCGAGAGCTGGAAGAAAAGAGGAGTAAATACATTTATTCAGCGAAATTCAGGAGTAATCGATAATCGGGAAATGGAAAATGTATTTAAGGATCTTGCTGATATCGGAAAAATATTCAATGTGGAAGCAAGAGCAGATAAACTAATTGCTTCTATGAAAAATAGGATAGAAATTATTCAGGAGAAAACTAAAAATGAAGAGCCAGTAGAAGTACTCATCCTTGAAGGAGCTGGAGACAATCAGTATCGCAGTTATGGCCGGGATTCACTGGTCAATGATATGGTAGAAAAGGCAGGAGGGATCAACCTGGCTGAACGAGGAGGAAACTACAGTCCCGAAAATATAATTGCTAAAAATCCTGATATTATAATTCTGATTTATTATCTTGAGCAGGATAAGGCAAATCAGACTGCTCAGGCTTTAAAAGAAAATTCAGCTCTGCAGAATGTAGATGCTATTAAAAATAACAGAATTATTTATACTCCCCTGGCAGAAACCTATGCTGGAGGGGTTAGAACTATCGATGGTATTGAAAGATTTGCCGCAAGTTTTTATCCTCAACTGTTTGAATAAAATATTTAGAAGGTGATATTTTTGGAAGCCCAAAAAGTAATAGCTGAAAAAAGCTATTCAAAAGCGGATTATAAAGAAAAAGTTACTGCAGAAAAAAAGTACTTATTGATAGGTATTTTAATTCTGATTGCTGTTTTATTAGCTTCGGTGATTCTTGCTATCCTGGCTGGTCCGGTGGATATTTCAGTTGAGAGGGCACTGCAGGTTGTATATTATAATACTTTTAAAGTATTTATGGAAAGCAATGCAGGTCTGAGTTCAGGTATCAGTTATGATATCATTTGGGGACTAAGACTGCCGAGAGTTCTTATGGCAGCCCTTATTGGAATGGGGCTTTCAGTCATCGGTGTTGTGATGCAGGCTATGGTAAAAAATCCTCTGGCCAATCCTTATACACTTGGGATTTCTTCGGGAGCCTCACTGGGAGCAACTTTTGCTATTATGATTGGGGTTGGAAGTGTTTTTGGTCCCCATTTTATTGGTGTTGCTGCTTTTTTGGGTGCCCTGCTGTCTTCAATTACAGTTTACAGTATAGCTAACATTGGAGGAGGCAGGTCCTCATCAATAAAATTGCTTTTATCGGGAATGGCAGTCAGTGCTCTCTGCTCGGCTTTCAGCAGTTTCATAATATTTATTGCCAGTGATGTTCAGGGGATGAGGACTTTAACTTTCTGGCTGATGGGAAGTCTTGTTTCTGCCAGCTGGGAAAATATACTAATCCCGGCAGTTATCCTGATCTCCGGTTTGTTTTATTTTATAACTCAGTTTAGAAATTTAAATATGATGCTGATTGGAGATGAGAGTGCAGTTACTCTTGGTACCAATTTAAACTATTATCGAAAAATTTATATAGTAATCACCTCTCTGATGACTGGAATGATTGTCTATGTTGCCGGCACAATTGGTTTTGTGGGTTTAATTATCCCTCACATTGTCAGAGCGATTGTAGGAACTGAACATAAAAAATTAATTTCCTATAGTGCTTTGACGGGGGCAATATTTTTAATCTGGACTGATGTTCTGGCCCGTTCAGTAATCCAGGGTACAGAAATGCCAATTGGAATTATCACTTCTCTGCTGGGAGCACCTTTTTTCATCTGGATTTTAATTAGAAAAACATATGGATTTGGAGGCAATTAACTTGAAATTAAAAACCACTAATCTTTCACTTAGCCTGGGCGGCAAAAAAATTATTGAAGATATAAATACTGCAGTAGCTAAAGGAGAATTTGTTGGTATAATTGGTCCTAACGGCAGTGGCAAAAGTACACTTTTAAAAAATATTTATAGAGTACTTAAGGCAGATAGAGGTCTAATTTATCTGGATGGGAAAAATTTGGCCGCTCAATCTTTAAAAGAAAGTGCAAAGAAGATGGCTGTTGTCAAACAGTTTAATAATTTTAATTTTGATTTTACTGTAGAAGAAATAGTAATGATGGGCCGCTCTCCCCATAAAAAGATGCTTGAATTTGAAAATAGCGATGATTTTCAGCTGATTTATGAGTCTTTAAAAAAAGTAAGTATGCTCGAATATGCGGGGCGAAGTTTTTCCACCCTTTCCGGTGGTGAAAAACAGCGTGTATTACTGGCCCGGGCTCTGGCTCAAAAAACAGATTTATTAATTCTTGATGAGCCTACAAATCATCTTGATATTAGATACAAATTAGAGATTTTAGATTTGATAAAATCACTGGGAACGGAAGTACTGGCTGCAATTCATGATTTGAATCTCGCAGTAAGTTACTGTGATCGGATTTATGTAATGAATGAAGGCAGAATAGTTGCTCAGGGGAATCCAAACCGGATTATTAACGAGGAACTGTTAAAAGAAGTCTATCAGGTAGAAGCCAGAGTTAGTAAAAATCCAGAAACCGGTCATTTAAACATTATTTATTTAGCAGAACATCAGCTGAATTGAGCTGGAGGGTTAATTATTGCTCAGTCAAGAAAGTACAGGCTATAAAATAAAGGAGTTGTTATAATTGTCAGCTGCAGAAAAGTTATATGTAATTGGAATTGGACCTGGATCCACTGAAATGATGAGTAGAAAAGCATTTGATGTTTTAAAAGTAGTAGAAGTTATAGTTGGTTATAAAAGTTATATCAAGCTGCTGTCAGATATTATTTCTGAGAAACAGACTATTTATCAGAGTGGTATGGGAGCAGAAAAAGAAAGAGTAAAAAAGGCAATAGAATTTGCTGCTGCCGGAAAAAGCACAGCTATAATCAGCAGTGGAGATGCCGGTGTTTATGGGATGGCCGGACCGGTCCTGGAATTGATAACAGAAAAAAAGATGGAACTGGAGGTGGAAGTAATACCCGGAATCACAGCCGCCAATGCAGCAGCAGCGGTTTTGGGTGCACCACTGATGCACGATTATGCGGTAATCAGCCTCAGTGATATTTTAACTCCCTGGGAGCTAATTAAAAAGAGATTAAAAGCGGCAGCAGCAGCGGATCTAATTACAGTTTTATATAATCCCCGCAGTAGTAAAAGAAAAAAGCAGCTCAAAACTGCCCGAGAAATTTATTTAAAAAAAAGAGCTGGAAAAACCCCGGTCGGAATAGTGCGTAATATTGAGCGTGAGGGAGAAGAAATTATAATTACAGATTTAGAAAATCTGCCGCTGAATAGAGTTGATATGCTCTCTACAGTAATTATTGGTAATTCGCAGACTTATCTGGCTGACGGTAAACTAATAACTCCCCGGGGATATAATTTATGATTTTAGTGATTGCAGGCACCTCAGACAGCTATCGGTTGATTGAAGAATTGAAAAATAGAGGTCAAAAAATAACGGCCACCGTCACCACTAATTATGGAGAGGAACTACTCAAAGATAAATTTAAAATTAAAGTTATCAAAAAAAGAATGGAAAAAGAGGATCTTTTAACTTTGTTCAGAAAAAAGGAAATTAAAGTAGTAATTGATGCCAGTCATCCCTTTGCCGAAGAGATTACAAAAAAGGCAATCTGGGCTGCTGCAGAAGCAGAGATTTATTATCTTCGTTTTGAGAGAGAAGTGATTGATTTAAACCAGTATCAAAATTCAACTGCAGAGATAATTAAGGTTAAAGATTACCAGGAAGCTGCACGAAAGGCCGCTGAATTTGAAAAAATATTCTTAACAACCGGCTCCAAAAATTTAGAAGTATTTATCAATCAAATCTCCAATTTTGAAAAGAGATTGTTTATGAGAGTAATGACTTTTCCGGATTTTATTAAAAACATTATTGATCTTGGTCTACCTCCCGCCAATCTTATTGCAGCTAAAGGACCATTTACTAAAGAATTTAATCAGGCTCTATTTAAAGAATATGGGGCAGATGTAATTATTACTAAAGCCAGTGGAGATAAAGGTGGTTTAAAAAGTAAAATTGAGGCTGCAGCTGAGCTGGGATCAGCCATTATAATTATTCAGCGTCCGATAATCGATTATCCTTTAATTTTTAATAAAGTGGATAATCTGATAGAATATATTGAAAGTATTATAAAAGAAGAGGTGTGATTATGCTTCAGGAAAAAAAGGCAGCAGTGATTGTCCTGACTCCGGCTGCTAAAAAGCTTGCTCTAAAATTAAAAACAGAATCTAAAAAGCTGGATCTATATTTGCCAAAAAAGTTAAAAGAGACAGATGCAGATTATTTTACTTTTAATTCTTTAGGCAGTTTAGTCAGCAGTATATTTGAAGAATATGAAGCTTTAATCTTTATTATGGCTCTTGGAATAGTTGTCAGGGTAATCGCTCCCCTGCTGAAGAGTAAAAGAACTGATCCGGCAGTGCTGACAATTGATGATACTGCTCAAAATGTAATCAGTACTCTTTCCGGCCATCTGGGAGGAGCCAATCAGCTGACATTAGAAATTGCAGAGATTTTGGACGCTAATCCTGTAATTACCACGGCCACAGACTGCAGTAATCAGCCGGCTTTTGATCTTTTAGCACAGAGATTAAATTGTGAAATAAAACCCTTTGCTCGATTAAAAAAAGCAAATGGAGCTCTTCTATTTAAACAGGAATTGCATATTTTTAGTGACTATCAGCTCAACCTTAAAGAAGATCATAAATTAAGAATCTATCCCCTGAGTGAGCTAAATCAGGATTTGAAGTCTGAAGCCTTTGAAGTAATAATCTCCAATCAAAAGTTTAAACTTAAGAAAAATCAGCTGCAGTTGATTCCCCAAAATTTAATTATTGGAATCGGCTGCCGTAAAGGTAAAACAGCTGCCGAGTTAGACAAAGCTTTAAATAAACTTTTATCTGAATACAAACTTAACAGGGAAAGTATCAGAAAACTGGCAACTATTGACCTTAAAAAAAATGAAGCAGGTATTTTAAAGCTGGCCGCTAAAAATAACTGGCCGCTGGAAATTATTGAACGTCAGCAGATTAGAGAAATAGAAAAAGAATTAAAAATTGAAAAATCAGATTTTGTTAAAAAAACAATTGGAGTTGCTGCAGCTGCAGCTCCGGCAGCAGTTTTAGCAGCAGATTCCGGCAGTTTAATTATTGATAAGCAAAAATATGCTGGGATTACTCTGGCTGTTGTTGAGGAGGAAGTAAAAGATGAATAAAAGAGTTGTTATTGCAGGCAGTAGAAGTGGAGTTGGTAAAACTACCATTACCCTGGGGTTAATGGCAGCATTAAAAAATAAAGGTCTTAGAGTCCAGCCTTTTAAAGTGGGGCCTGATTATATAGATCCCGGTTTTCACAGCCTAGTTTGCGGCAGGAATTCCTGTAATCTGGACAG
>JBKHDA010000021.1:0-34796 GCA_046541575.1 Halanaerobium sp.
TCATTTTGACTAAAAATTCATATTCACTATCAACTGATTCCATCATTCCCGGACCCATTCTTCCTGGACCCATCATTCCCGGACCGGGTTGAGCAAAAGCAAAATTAACTCCTAAACCAATAACTGCAATTATAACTAAAGTAATAATCAAATTTCTTTTCATTTAATTGACCTTCTTTGAAACTTAACACCGTTTCAATATACCCCTATTAGGTATGTTAAACATAGTATACCACTCAGGATTGCTTCTGTCAACATAATTACAATCACCTAATATTAATCCTCAGCAACTCTATCAACTTTACTCTAAATTAATTATATAGAATGAATATGAAGAAAATATGAATTTTTAAGAAAAAATATTTTTAATTCTGCCTAAGCTAAAAAAAAAGAGCAGCTGCAGTTACAGCCACTCCTTTTAAAGTTATTCAAATTACTATCATTTACAGCTTAACAATTATTCTACCTTTGGAATTACCAGCCAGCATTTTATCTATATGCTCATCTAAGTCGTCTAAAATAATTTCTTTGGAAAAGTCATTAATTTGATCAATTCTCCAATTTCCAGCCAATTTTTGCCAGAGTTCTTTTTTCAGTTCTGCTTTACACTGAACTGCATCAATCCCTAATAAACTAACCCCTCTTAAAATAAATGGATAAACATTAAGTTCAAGTTTAGCAGAAGCGACATTTCCACAGCAGGTTACAGCTCCACCATATTTAGTTGACTTGATGGCTGTAGTCAGCATATTTCCACCAACTGTATCAATAACTCCATCCCACTTTTCTTTTAAAAGCATTTTCCCGGAATTATCATCCACTTCTTTCCGCGCAATAATATTTTGAACACCCAGATTATTAAAATAAGATTCTGCTTCAGTCTTACCTGTAGCTGCTGTAACATTATAACCAATTTTTGATAAAATTGCACAGGCAAAACTGCCAACACCTCCTGAAGCACCAGTGACTAAAATATTATCCTGAGCAACACCTGCTTCTATAAGTTTATAAACTGAAAGAGCAGCAGTAAATCCTGCAGTCCCATAAATCATACTTTCTCTTAAAGTCATTTTTTCAGGAAGTTTTTCCGCCCAGTGAGCCGGTATTCTTACATATTCCTCAAAAGCACCATCAGTATTCATTCCAAAATCATAGCCCGCAACTATTACCTTATCACCTTTGTTATAAGTCCCACTCTGATCTTCAATAACTATTCCTGCTGCATCAATACCGGGAGTATGGGGATATCTCCGGGTAACCCCTTTATTACCATTTGCAGAAAGAGCATCCTTATAATTTAAAGCCGAATATTTAACATTGATTATCAGCTCACCTTCCGGTAGATCATTAATTTCCTTTTCTATTACCTTTCTTTTAAATTCTCCTTCAACTTCGCTTACTTCAAATGCCTTAAACTTTATATTTTCCATTATTAATTTTCACTTCCTTAATTTAAGAAAAAAAGATAGTAAAGCTGTTTTTAAAACACCAACCAAAAATGTCAAAACACCTTTTTAAATTCAATAATTTAATTTTTTATTTAAACTTTTCTACCAGTTTATCTGCTGTAGAAAGCAGTTCCTCTTTCTGCTTAAGTCCATCTACAAATCTTTCAGGTATTTTTGAAAATCCAACCTGAGCTCCAATTAGAGAACCGGTCAGCATTGTTCTTACCTGGTTTTGACCGCCACCATTTAAAGCATTAAGCACTCCAGCTTCAAAATCATCCTTAAATCTGGCTGAAAGATAATAAACCGCCGGCAGCATATGGTAAATCGCACAGGGCATTCCGTAAACTACAGCAGCTTTCCAGGCCGGCTCAATTACTATATCCTCATCTTGAGCTGCTCGCGCCATATAAGAGGGAGAAAGCAGGCCATCGGGAGAAGCAAAAAACCCCTCCCATAATTTATTACTACTTTTTATTTTTCCTGATAAGTCTTTGTTTTAATGCAAATAACTCATCTGAAAGATCAACTTTCATAATGTGGGGATAGGTTAACCTTTTATATTCTTCGCCCAGACTATTTTTTTCATTTTCAGCATATTCCTTAATTTCAGTTACCGAGGGAGAATCATAGACCAGATTTCCATTTTTGAAAATTGGCTTCATCATTTCTCTAAGTCGATAATTACCCTTTTCTAAAGTGGTAGTTTTCCATGTGTCTCTTGCATCAAATAAAGTTAGATCCTTATTTTCACTAATCTCTTCCTGCTCTAATGCAATTAAATCTGCCCGTATTTCACCTGATTCTTTATCATAAACTCTTAACAATTTTTTGTTACCTGGATTTGTCATTTTTTCAATATTATCAGAAAGCTTTATTTTAGGCTGTTCATTATATTCACTCATCTTATATACTGCGCCAAAGGCTGGGCAATCATAAGAAGTGATAAGTTTAGTTCCTACTCCATAGAGATCAATCTGAGCTCCCTGCAGATTAAGAGAGGTAATTATATCTTCGTCAAGATTATTAGAAGCAACTATCACAGCATCTTCAAATCCAGCATCATCCAGCATTTTTCTTGCTTTTTTAGAAAGATAGGCTAAATCTCCACTATCCAGTCTGATTCCGTAAAGATCAGATTTTACGCCCTGCTCTTCCATTTCTTCAAAAACTTTAATAGCATTGGGTACACCGGAGTTTAAAGTATCATAGGTATCGACCAGTAGTATAGCGCTATTTGGAAAGTTTTCGGCATAGGTGCGGAAAGACTCTAATTCACTTTCAAAACTCATTACCCAGCTGTGCGCATGAGTTCCGCTAACCTTAACCCCAAATTTCTTACCTGTTAAAACATTGGAAGTTCCCGCACAGCCGCCAATTACTGCAGCTCTGGCTCCATAGATACCGGCATCAGGACCGTGAGCACGGCGCAGACCAAATTCAAGTACATCTTTCCCTTTGGCTGCCTCACTAATCCTGGCTGCCTTAGTGGCAATTAATGCCTGATGGTTAATAAAATTCAAAAGTGGAGTCTCCAATAATTGAGCCTGCAGAATAGGTGCTTCCACTTTAAGCAGCGGTTCTTTTGGAAAAACCACACTGCCCTCCGGTACTGAATAAATATCTCCTGTAAACTTAAAATCTTTTAGATAATCTAAGAATTTTTCATTAAAACCCTTACTTCTTAAATAAGTTATATCATCTTCACCAAATTTAAAGTTTTCTACAAATTCAATAATCTGCTCTAAGCCTGCATAAATAGAATAACCATTATTACTTGGATTTTCCCTGTAAAAAAGATCAAAAACGGCATTTTCAGTTTTACCCTTCTGGCAGTAACCCTGAGCCATAGTTAATTGATAAAAATCTGTTAAAAGACTTAAATCTCTCATTCAAAACACCAACCTTATTATTTATATTTTCTTTTTAGCTGTTTATAAAATTTTAACATTTCAGATTAATTAAAACAAGTTATTTTACACTATGTACATTATGTACCCTATGTATTCCTAAACTTCTCCAAGGAATCTATATTATGTTTAATGTGACTATAAATAATTCTAGTGACATTCAGGAAAAAAGAATTATTGATAAGTCAGTTTAATTTAATAATATAATTTATAGTCCCGGCTGAATTGCCGGGACTTATTACAGGTTAAAATATCATAATTTTTAAACTTAATTACTGTACCTCGACCTCACCTGTAACTTCACTGTCTTCACTAATTTCTGCTGAATCCTGATATTCTTCACTGGCAAAATAAATATTTCCTTCAACTGTTGCATCATAGAGTTCAAATCCATCTGCTGTTCTATTTACATAATTAAAGTAAGCAGCAACCTGATTTAAATCCAGAATATCTCTATCGCTCAGATCAAATTCTCTTAATTGATCAAAATCCGCTTTTTTAATGCTCCCGGCTTTTTAGTTAATTTAACAGCATAATCCAGTACTGCTTTGTCTTGATCTACCACATCTATCCACGCCATTAAAATCTCCTCCATTTTAATTCAAATACTCATTTGCTCTCAGAGCAGCTTTTGCTCCTTCAGCTGCAGAAACAATTATCTGTTTATCTTTAATATTTGTTACATCTCCGGCAGCAAAAATTCCTTCTATACTTGTTTGATTATTTTCATTAATAATAATCTCATTGCCCTGATTAATCTCAAGATGCTCACAGATAAAGCCTGTATTGGGAATTAATCCAATTTCGATAAAGATTGCCTTTACCTTAAGTTCACGTTCTTTCCCGGTATTTAGATTTTTAATTCTTATCGATTCAACTTTCTGCTCACCTTTAATTTCAGCTGTTTGATATGATTTGCAGACTTCTATTTTGTCTGAGTTATTTACCTTATCCTGCAGACTTTTGTCACCTGAGAGCTGTTCTCCTCTAATAATTAGATAAACTTCAGTTGCAATCTTTGCCATATCCAGGGCTGCTTCCAGTCCAGAGTTACCCCCGCCAACAACAGCAACCGGCTGATTTTCATAAATATAGCCATCACAGGTGGCACAGTAACTTACACCCTTATCTTTTAACTGATGTTCTCCTGGAATTCCAAGCTGCCTTTTTTTTGTTCCAGCGGCAATTAAAACAGCTCTGGTATTAATCTTTTTATCACTTTTTGTTAACAGAATATGACCTTCTGCCTGAGGATTAATATCTGTAATTTCTTCTCCAAAAAGTGTGTCTACATTATAGTTTCTAAGATGCTTTAGAAAATTCTGCATTAGATCCGGTCCTGAAGTTCCATATTCAGGCAAATAATTATCGATAGTGTCAGTTTCCAATACCTGACCACCAATGTCTCGGGCTACCATCAGAACTTTTAATCCTTTCCTGGCCGCATAAACTGCAGCAGTCATCCCAGCCGGTCCAGCTCCAATTACAGCCAGCTCCCAGTCTTTTTCGCTGCAGTTTGGTCTTTCAAATTCTATCAGATCATCAAGTCCACCCGAACTGACAAGCTCAATTAGATTATCATAACCACCAATTTTTTGGTCATTAATGAAAATTTGTGGTATAGTTTTTTTGCCGCTGCGCTCCATCATCTCCTGCTGCAGCTCTTCATTATTTGTAATATCATAATCAGTATATTCCAGTCCCAGACTCTTTAACATTGCCTTTGCTCTTCTACAGTAAGGACACCAAGTTTTGCTATAGATTTCAATCTCTGGCTTATTCATCAGATCAAATCCTTTCCGTTATTTGATTTCGGGATTAATAATATCTTTAATAGTTGTCTCTGCAAGTTCAGCCAGCATTTTTTGATAGGCCTTCCCAAACACCCGATGGATTTTACATCTATCCTTAATTTTACAGCCGCGAATTTCATCCACACATTCAAATACATTATCTTTAGCTTCAAAAAGCTCCATTATCTGAGCAAGGTTAATCTCTTCAGCCTCTCTGCTTAAAGTATAGCCGCCTTTTTTTCCTTCAGCAGAGCTGACAATTCCAGCTGCAGACAACTTCTGCATCACCTTGGCCAGATAAGATGAAGATACATTTTCTATCTCCGCCAGTTCTTTAACAGAAAGCTCCTGTTTTTTATTTCTTGCCAGAATCATTAAGGCATGGACTGCATAATCTGTTTTTCTTGAAGTATTCATCTATTTTAATTTTCTCCTTTTTAACTTGAATTCTAATTGTATAAGTGACAGGAAGTTAAATGTCCTGCCTCTACTGCTTTGAGTTCTGGTTTTACCTTCTGGCATTTGTCAAAACTATATTTACAGCGGGGATGAAAACTGCAGCCTGAAGGGGGATTAATTGGACTTGGCACTTCTCCCTCAATTATCTCCCGCTCCTTATAGTTCCAGTCATCATTTATTCCTCTTAAAGAAGAAAATAAAGCTTCTGTATAGGGATGGACCGAATTATTGAAAATTGTATCTGTATCTGAAATTTCGACTATTTTACCTAAAGAATCATCCGGGAATCTGAACTAAAAACTTTCAGCCCCCTTTTAAACTTAGATGTTAATTGTCCGCGTTAAAGTTAAACTAAGTATAATATATTGTTAAGTATTTTACAAGCAAATCACTCAATCATAAGCCAATTACTCAGTTTTAGATGAAAAATTAAATTAAATCCAGTCATTTCTTTTAAACAGCCAGTATTCAATCCCAATGATTAAAATCATTATTATTGAAAAAATTCTAAAAGCAGAATTGCTTTCAGTTCCCGGCATACCGCCAATATTGATTCCAAACAAACCTGTCAAAATCCTAAAGGTAGAAAGATACTACCGACAATAGAAAGAATGTACATTGTCCTATTCATCTGATCATTAATCTTGTTGTTTAATTCTTCCTGGACTAAAGCTGCCCGATCACGGATTGTATCCAGTTTCTACATAATAACCTGTTATCAGAGCTGCCATTTGGATAAATTCCCCCTCTAACTAAAAAGTTCCTCCATCCCAGCCCCACATTGCTCCGGGAGCATCTGCAAATTCAATATAAATTCTATCCTGGTCAATTTTCAGTTCTTTTTCCAGGAATTCACAAATAAACTGAGATAGTTCTTCGGTCATTGATTCTTTTAAACCTATACTTTTAACCTGAATAAAAGCTGTTTTTTCTGTGCTGCCGCCAAAAGTCATTCTAGTTTCAGCTTCCAGGGCTGTCATAATATATGATTCCGGTTTTCCGAGATGCTCTGCCATTTGAGCTGATAATTTTTTTAATATTTCTTCTTCTCTTTCTACTTTTTGATTGGTCTGTACTTTAATGAAAGGCATTAAAATCACTCCTCTTAAATTTTTTGATGAAGTTGTTAAATAAACTTATTGATTATAAAATTCCCCACCAGGGTAAAAATTGGTCTAAAGCATAAGCAAGAACTGTTGAAAGAATCAGTCCACTTACGGCAATAATTAAACCATGTTTAAACATAGTTTTTAAATTAACACCATAACCTGCACTTACTGCAAGACAGCCATTACCCGAAGCAATAGCAAAAGACAAATTAACAGACACAGTTAATAATAATATAATAGGAACAGGATTTAAATTCTGAGAGATAAATAACTGAATTATTATAGGCATCAGTAAAGCTGCAGAAGCAGTATTGGTAGAAATATTGGTCAATAACACTGTTACAGAACCAAAAATCAAAAATGTAATAATACCATGTCCATCTGCAAAATTAATAAGATTACTGCCGACAAGTCCTCCTAAACCTGAAAATTCTAAAACCTTGGCTAGTGCTAAAGCACTCGGCCAGACAATCATTACTGTAATTGGAAAATTAGCCATACTTTTTATTGACAATACATTTTCTTTTTCTTCTGTTGGTATAAAAAATAACATAAATGCAAGACTAAAGAAAATAAAAGCGGGATCTAAAAATGGTAAATGTCTAGAATATACGGGCTCTAAAAAGGCTGAGACAACCGCCAAAATAAAAACTAGAGCAGAATATATTTCCCCTTTTTTCATTTTTCCCATTTTTTTTAGTTCCTGTTTGTAAATTTCCTTTGACCCAGGAAGCTTAATATCTTCAGACTGAAGAATGTGACTGAGATAAAAACCAATAAATGGTATAAAAACTAAAGTAAAAGGCAGCATTCTAAGTGTCCATTCATAAAAATATACTTTTCTACCTACAGTTTCATTTAGAAATTCATAAATCAAAAGATTTTGACCGCCGCCTAGAGGTGTTGGCAGACTTCCTATCGATGCTCCCCAGGCAATTGCAAGCAAAATATTTGTAGCAGCCTTATTATTCCATCTCTTGCTGTTTGAATCATAGCCTAAATAGTTCAGGAGAGTAACAGCTACAGGGACAAATACTGCTGCAGTTACAGTATCAGCAATAATTGAACTTAATAATGCTGATATTAAAAACCAGGCCCAAATCTGTTTTCGGGCACTATTACCAAAAAACGAAAGAATTTTGAGTGATAGCCGTCTTGCAATACCCCATCTCTGCCAGGCTGCTCCCATTGCACAACTACCTGCAATTAAAAATACTATTCTGTGGCTGAATACCTGAACTATCTCTTCAACTGGTGCAATGGGAATAAATGTTGTAACAAAGATTGGGACAAGTGCAGTAATTGCTACTGCAATATGACCACTTGTCCACCAAAAAGCCATCCAGACTAAAATTCCCAATCCTCCTCTTGCCTGCCAGTCCAAACCTGGAATTGGCAGCAAAAATAACAAAATGAAAACTACTGGTCCTAAAATTATGTACTTTATGCTATCTGTATCTACACCAAAATTATCTACTAAAAATCTTCCTTCATCAAGTAGTTTCTTTTCTTCCTGATGCTTCTGCTTATTATTCATACTACTCATACACCTTTCATTTTTCATTTTATTAACCTGGCTGTCATTACTGCTGATAGCCGCTCCAACCGGTGTTGTTTTAGAAAAATGGTTGGTCAGCATATTAATTATTTCAATGCTTTATTAGTCATTATCAATTTTTTTAATTAACCTGGCAGGATTACCTCCAACAAAAACATTGGCCTGTACATCCTTAGTTACAACTGCTCCAGCTCCAATAACTGCATTATCCCCAATCTTTACTCCGGGCTGGATAACTGCTCCTCCACCAATCCAGACATTGTCTCCAATCACAACTGGAAAACCCAGTTCCCTACCTGAGTTGCGCTCCTTTTCTGCTAAAGGATGAGTAGCAGTATAGATCTGAACTGCCGGTCCGAGCATTACATTGTTCCCAATGGTAATTGTATTAACATCCAAACACACACAGTTATGGTTTGCATAAAAGTTTTCTCCAAAATAAATATTATAACCATAGTCACAATAAAAATTAGGTTCTAGATAAGGACTCTGCTCTGTTTTAAATAATTCCTGCAGAATAAGCTTTTTCTTTTCTCCTGCATCCGGTGATAAATTATTATATTTATGGCACAACTTTTTTGCTCTCAATCTATCTTCAGCAAGTTCATTATCCTGAGGATTATACATTTCTCCTGCTAACATCTTTTCTTTTTCTGTTTTCATTTTAACCACCTTTAGTCTATTTTCACTATTTTTAATATTACTTCTTACTACCATCATATTTATACAAAGATAAATAAAATCCTTTTTTGAGTCTTTATATTTCTCATCAAATTTTAATTTGTATCAATTATAATTATAATGTAAAATTGTAGTATAAAGATAAACTCATATAGAAAAAGCTATTAATTAAGGAGGCCAAATAATGCACCGCACAAAAACATTTTTATTAATGTTCAGTTTAATAATTATATTTATGTTCTTTGGAGGAATGATTGCTGGTGAGAATGGAGTGGTAATGGCTTTTATTTTTGCTTTAGGCATAAATTTTATCAGCTACTGGAACAGTGATAAGATTGCCATCAAAATGACCAAATCAAAACCTTTAAGTGAAAGTGAAGCACCTGAAGTTTATAAAATAGTCCGTAAACTCAGCCAAAATGCTGAGCTGCCGATGCCGGATATCTATCTGACACCTTCAAATCAGCCTAATGCTTTTGCAACCGGTAGAAATCCCGAACATGCTGCAGTTGCAGTCACTGAGGGTTTAATAAGATTACTAAACGAAGATGAGTTGGAGGGAGTAATCGCCCACGAGCTGGCTCATGTTAAAAACAGAGATACTCTGATCAGCACTATGGCAGCTGTAATGGCTGGAGCTTTAGCTTTTCTGGCCAGAATAGGAAGATTTAGAATGATCTTTGGCGGCCGCCGCAATAATAATGGAGCCGGTGCCCTGCTGCAGTTAGCTGCCATCATTTTTGCACCTCTGGCAGCTATTTTAATCAAAATGGCCATTTCCCGCTCCAGAGAGTATATTGCTGATGAAACAGGTGGTAAAATATCTGGTAATCCAGAAGGACTGGCCAGTGCTTTAGAGAAAATGCAGCGCTACAGTCAAGGTGGTCAGCAGATGCAGATCAATGAAGCAGCAGCCCATATGTTCATTTTAAACCCACTTTCTCGTGAGGGAATGGCAAAACTATTTAGCTCCCATCCACCAACTGAAGAAAGAATAAAAAAACTGCGCCAGGTAAAATAGCCTGAGGCAGTTTTTAATAGAATATTCTTTATCCAGTCAGTATTTCTCTGTGAAAGCAGAAATTTGCTGGCTGTTTTTTTATTCTTCTTCCCTCTTATACTTATGCAGCAGCACCGAACATTGAGCTGCTTCTGCAATTTTATCAGTTTTACGGCCAAAGACTGTCTGATAAACCCACCAGTCTCCAGAAGGTCCAATAACCAGCAGCTCAAAATCTTCCGTAGCTTCTTTGATACTGGCAGTCAGAGAATTTCCTTCCAGCATCATTGTTTCAACATCAATATTGAATTCAAGAGCTTTTTCTTTTGCAGCTTCCAGAACTTCTTTTCCTTTCTGACGGCTGCCATCTCTTTTATCTACATAATGAGCCAAAGTTAAAGTAGCACCGGTTTCCTGTACTATATGCTTAATTAGATTTAGCCTGCTTTTAGAAGGTTCTTTAGCTACAGGATACATTACTCTTTTTGTCTGGTCAATATCAACTCTATTTTTATAGATAATCACATCTCCATGAAAATTGTCCATGATATTTGAGGCCATTTTAGAAATTTTAGCACCTGGTTTGGGCCCCCAACCTAAAATTATAGCTTCTGCCTCCATATCAAAGGCTGTTTCTAAAATACCTCTTTCAATGGTTTTAGAAGTCACAATCTCACGATCACTGTGGATTCCATATCTCATCATTTTATGGTGACTTTCTGTAACCCTCTTTGCTCCCTCTCTCCATTCGCGAGGCAGATTTATATAACTTCCCTCCTGCATCACATGGATAAACTTGACCTCTCCTTTTTTTCTTTCAATAATATAGGAGGCAAGATCAGTTAAATTATTGATATCGGCTTTATGGCCCAGAGGTAGCAATATTTTCCTGTATCCGGGCCAGCTTTCATGTAATTTATCATTCATTAATCTAATACCTCCTCAAGTGCCAGATTTAATTCCAGTACATTAACCCTGTTTTCTCCAAATAGACCAAGTAATTTTGATTCTGTATGCTCTTCTATTAATGAATTCAGTGTTGACTCAGAAATTCCTGTTTTTTCGGTCAGATAATCAACCTGAAAATAGGCTAGCTCTGGAGAAATATGAGGATCAAGAGCAGAGCCGGATTCAGTAATTAAATCAACAGGTACTGCTTTATTACCCGGCTGATATTTAGCTTCAATTTCCTCTAAGTCAGCTTTTATTCGCTGCTGTAATTTAGGATTTGAAGCAGCCAGATTATCACTACCGGAAGTTGCGGCATCATAATTAATCGAAGATGGTCTGGAAATAAAATAGCTTTCGCTTTCAAAATTCTGACCGATTAATCTGGAACCAACAGCTTCTCCATTTTGATAAACCAAACTTCCTCCAGCTTTATCTGCAAATAACTGACCTATTCCACCCAGGAGCAGAGGATAAACAATTGAAAAAATCAAAAGAGAAAGTACTATTAATTTTACTGCAGTTATTATATTCCTTTTTACACTCATTTAAAACACCCCCAACATTACTAAAAGCGTATCGATTAATTTAATAGAAATAAACGGTGCAATTAAACCGGCTCCACCGTACATTACCAGGTTTTTGCGCAGTAATTTGGATGAGCTTTCCGCCTTATAATCTACACCCTTCATTGCCAGTGGAATTAAGAAGGGAATAATCAGTGAGTTATAGATTAAAGAAGCAATCACTACACTCTGTGGAGAATAAAGATTCATAAAGTTAATCTGCTGTAAGGCAGGTATTCCAGCACTAAAAATTGCAGGTACTAAAGCAAAATACCTTGAAATATCATTGGCAATACTGAAGGTTGTTAAAGAACCTCTGGTCATTAATAACTGTTTACCAACAGCAACTACCTCGATTAATTTTGTTGGATCAGAATCAAGGTCAACCATATTACCTGCTTCTTTGGCAGCATTTGTCCCGGCCTGCATGGCAAGTCCAACATCAGCTTTAGCGAGTGCAGGAGCATCATTGGTACCATCACCGGTCATTCCAATTAATTTACCCTCTTTTTGAATTTTTTCGACCAGGGCTATTTTTTCTTCCGGTTTAAATTCAGCATAATATTCTTCTATCCCGGCCTGTTCAGCTACATACCTCGCAGTTCTTTCATTATCACCGGTAGCCATAATACATTTAACTCCCATTTCCTGCAGCTCCTGAATTCTGGCTTTAATCCCTATCTTCAATTCATCCTGCAGCTCTATTAAACCTACTATTTTTTTACCAACTGCTACAGCCAGGGGAGTCCCTCCACTATCGGCAATCTCATGAGCTTTTTCAGTTAATCCATCAGGTACCTCATCTGCATATTCTTTAACAGCTTCTACCGATCCCTTACGTACTTCGGTTCCATCAGGCAAATCAATACCGCTCATTCTGGTTTTAGCAGAAAATTCAACAAAATTCTCTTTCTTCAGCTCACTCTCATCTACATCAACATCCAGATCATGGGCTAAATTAACTATTGAGCGTCCCTCTGGGGTTTCATCAAAATAAGAGGACTGCAGACAGGCTTTATATATTTCATTTTCTTCACTGGCAACTGCAATAAATTCTTCCGCGATTCTCTCACCAGTTGTAATTGTACCTGTTTTATCTAATATTAGAACATCAAGGTCACCTGCAGATTCAACTGCCTTACCTGATTTAGCAATTATATTTTCTCTGGTAACCCTGGTCATCCCGGCAATTCTGATCGAAGCCAGTAAAGCTCCAATTGTAGTCGGCATCAATCCAATTAAAAGAGCTATCAGATTTGCAACATCAACATTCATATCAACATACATTCCAAAAAAGCGCATGGTCACAACTGCTGCCAGATAAACAAAGGTAAAACTGGCTAATAGTAGAGTCATTGAAATCTCATTTGGTGTTTTCTGCCTGGCAGCTGTTTCTACCAGCCCAATCATTCTGTCCAAAAATGACTCTCCTACAGCAGCAGTAACCTCGATTTTTAAAACATCACTTAAAACCTCAGTTCCTTCTGTAACCGAGTTTCTATCTCCCCCACTTTCTCTAATCACAGGCTCAGATTCTCCAGTAATTGCTGATTCATCAATTGAGGCACTACCTGCAACAACTTCGCCATCGCGTGGTATAAGATCTCCTTTTTCTACATAAACATAATCTCCTTTTTCTATATCTTCTCCAGCTACAATTTCATAATCGTCTTCAGTTATATCATCCAATTCTATATCCTTATCTTTTAGTCTTTTACCTTCACTTTCGACCTGCAGTGCCTTTAGACTGTCAGCATGGGCCTCACCCTGCAGTTCTGCTAAAGATTCAGCGTAATTGGCAAATAAGAGGGTAAAAACTAAAATTAAGGTGATTGTCAGGTAATACCAGGTTGGTTGCTGACCGTTAAATAATGGTGGATAAATGGTCAGTACTATTGTCAGTATTGTACAGAGTTCTACCACAAAAAGAACCGGGTTTTTAATTAAATATCCGGGATCCAGTTTGATAAATGACTGTTTAATTGCTGTCCACTGCTGTTCCCAATCTATATCGAACATCTTTACATCCCTCCACTTAGCATTTCTGCAATTGGTCCTACTGCTAATGCAGGCATAAAGATTAAACCACCAATAATAATCATTACACCAACAAATAGAACTAGAAATGATAGATTTTCAACCTTAAGTGTTCCTTCAGTTTCCGGTCGGATTTTCTTTTTAGATAAGTAACCTGCTATTAACAGCTGACCGAAAATAGGAAGATATCTTCCCATCAAAATTGCGCCTCCATTAAGCAGGTTATAAAATACTGTATTATCCATTAAGCCTTCAAAGCCGCTACCATTGTTGGCTCCGGCTGAAAACATCTCATATAAGACTTCCGAAAAGCCGGTAAAACCAGGATTATGAATAGCTTCTTTTCCTGCTTCTGTAATTACTGCAATCGAAGTCGGGAACAAGACTAATACAGGCAGCAGCAGAATAATTAAAGCTGCAATTTTAACTTCTCTCCATTCAATCTGTTTACCTAAGTACTGAGGTGCACGCCCAATCATTAAACCGGCAATAAAGACACAGATAAAGATATAGGTCATTAAATTGAGCAGCCCAACACCGATTCCGTTATAAAGACAGTTCATGGCCATTGCTAAAAATGGTCCTACACTTCCCTGGGGTGTAAAACTGTTGTGCATACTGTTTACCGCACCATTGGTAGTGGAAGTGGTAGAAATTGCCCAGAGTGAACTTAAAAGGCTGCCAAAACGGCTTTCTTTTCCTTCCAGATTACCTGCACTCTGATCCACAGTTAGCTCGGTTTCGGTCATTGTAATTGCTCGATTTGGCTGTGCTTCTCCTGCTGCAGTAACCCAGAGCAGACCTAAGAAAATCACAAATAAAGCTCCAATTAAAATTACTCCATGTCGTCTTTTACCCATCCAGATCCCAAAAGCATAAATGATCGCCATTGGACTGGCCAGCATGATTAAATTAAGTACTATATTTGACAAAATCGTAGGATTTTCAAATGGATGAGCAGCATTGGCTGCAAAATATCCTCCCCCATTTGTTCCCAGAGTCTTAATTGCTTCTATTCCAGCAACAGGTCCAATTCGAATCGTCTGCTTGACTCCTTCAATAGTATTTACAACAATCTCACTGCCAAACCACTGGGGTGAGCCCTGTGAAATTAAAATCAGAGCCACAATAAATGAAACCGGCAGCAGAAATCTAATTAAACCTTTGATCAAATTAACATAAAAATTACCCAGTCTGCCATCTTCTTGATTCTGGATTCCGCGGGTAAATGCCGGTGCCAGTGCCAGACCGGTTCCAGCTGATAAAAACATAGCCAGACCTACTGCAAAGAGCTGAGAAAAATACGATAAAGTCTCTCCACCATAATGCTGCTGATTGGTATTGCTGACAAAAGTACTGGCTGTATGGAAAGCCTGATCCCAGCTCATACCTTCCAAATCAAGCGGATTTAAGGGCAGAATGTTTTGAAATTTGAAGACCAGAAAGAGAAAAACAAATAAAATTCCATTAAATATCAAAAGTGAAAATAGATACTGCTTCCAGTTCATCTCCTGGTCAGGATCAATCTTTAAAAATGAAAATATTTTGCTTTCCAAAAATTTAAAAGGTCGATCCAATTTTTTTATAAATTTTAACTTTTTAGGTAGTTTACTTTTGCTTTTCGTTTCTTCTTTATAAATCCAGGCTATATACTCTCCAAATAGATAGATTAAGGTAAATAATAGTAGAAAAAAGACTAACAAAGCTATAATATTCAGCATTTTCTCACCTTCCTTTTAGAACTTTGTTGGAAAAAATAATACATAGGTTAGATAAATAAATACAAATATTGTTACAACACCTAAAATAATATTTCCTAAATCCATTTAACACCACCCCTATCTTATGATTTTATATAGAAAAAGCCACAACAGAATTAACTGAAGTGGCTTATAAAAGCTATAAATATATAGAAATGGAAAATGTTTAAAATAAATTTTAATCCAGATCTACCTTTTATAAGCTGATGAGGTTAGCTGACGGGCTAAGAGTAAAAGGTCTCTCTCCTGATTAAGGATTAGCCCCAAAAAAATTGGGTTCCCCACTTTCAGTTAAACTGAAATTAAGCTGCTGAAAGATAATAAATTTTATTTATTCATGTTTTGCTACATAAATACCATCTTTTACTAATTTAATCACTGCATAGAGGATAATAAAGAATTCTAACCTTCCTAAAAACATACCGATAGTTTGAGTCCAGACAATTACCAGTGGAGCCTCAGTTGAAATCAAACCAATTGAAAGTCCAACTGTCCCTAAGGCGGAACCAAATTCAAACATGCTGTCTAAAAGAGAATATCCATAGGCTGTATGAATTGCTACTCCAATAAAAAATGTAGATAAATACAAAATAATATAATTTGCTACATCTTTAATATGCTGATCTTTTACATAAAACTTATTTTCTCCCCGCCAGAGATAATTGCTGCTCACACTTCTCCGCGGTAAAAACTGTTCTTTAATTTCCCAGTAAATTGATTTCAATATTAAATAAACCCTGTACTGCTTAATACCACCGGCAGTTGATCCTGTTCCACCACCAATGATCATTAAAAGTATAATCATTAGATTTGCAAAAACAGGCCAGCTGGCAAATGATATTGTAGAAAAACCAGTAGTAGAGAGAGCACTAACAACCTGAAAAAAAGTAATTCTAAAATTATCTCCTAATTTTGGGTATAATAAATTTAGAGAGAAAAACATCATTACTGGTGTTAATAGAACAAATAAACTTGCCATTAACCTGATTTCAGCATTCTTAAAGAAGGTTTTAATTTTACCTTTAATTAGAACATAATGTGTGGCAAAATTTATAGTACCAAGGATCATTAAAATATTAGTAACTAGTTCAATAGAAAAACTATCATAATAACCAATGCTGGCAACTTTAGTTGAAAAACCACCGGTAGAAATTGCTGCCATCGAGTGATTAATTGAATCAAACATCGGCATTCCTGAAAAATAGTACAAAAATACTCCTGCTACAGTATAAAAAGTATAAATCTTCATAATCATCAGTGTTGATCTTTTTACATGTGGTAAAAGTTTGTCACTTCTGGCTTCTGCCATATAGAGACCCATACCGTGTACCGGAAGCAGTGATGATAATGCAATTACAGCCAGACCGGCACCACCAAAAAACTGCATAATACTGCGCCAGATTAAAATCAATTTTGGAGCTGTTTTAACATCAACTAAAGAAAGCCCAGTAGTTGTCCAGCCGCTTACAACCTCAAAAATAGAATGACTCCAGCTCATATCCAGAATAGTAACAAAAGGTACTGCCGAAAAGAAGATTGCTCCTATCCAGGAAAAAATAACAATTATACCACCTTCATTTAATGATAACTCTACATTATCTTCCTGATGATTATTTCCATAGATATAAAGTCCCAGACCAACCAGAACAGAAAGGCCAGCTGCCAGTAAAAAATCTGGAGCTAAAGCAGATTCTTCCGGATAAGCCATTAAAAATAAAAGCGGAGAAATGATTGCTGCCCCGGCAAACATAATTATAATCCCTGTGTACTTAGAAATTAAATAGTAGCGAGAAATAATTAAATTTTTATACTTCATCTATTCTTCACCACCAAATACTTTAATGGCTTCTGCCTGCTCTTCCGGCAGCGAAATTATAACTACTTTATCTCCAGCCTTAACTTTAGAACCACCGCGAGGGATAGTTATATCACCATTACGAACTATTCCACCTAAAACTATAGTCAGCGGTAAATCAATCTCTTTGATTTCTTTACCAACCGCTTCTGAATCAGGAGAGACTTCCACCTGAAAAATGCTTAATTTTCCTTCTTCAATCATAGTCAAATTGCTGACATCATCTGCTGCTACACTCTGCTCAATAATTGAACTGATTAAGTCTGTAATATTAAAAATACCTGTTATACCTAAAGTATTAAATAATTCTTCATTTTCCGGGTTATTGACCAGGGCAGTGGTCCTCTCAACACCAAAATAATTCATTGCCATTTTACAGATAAAAAGATTGTTGTGGTCTTTTTGAGTTAACGAAACCAAATTATCTGCCTTATAGGCTCCTGCATCTTCTAAAACTGCTTTGTTTGTTGCATCTCCAAATACAACCGTTGCATTAATCTCTCTTGATAAATCCTCTGCCAGTTTTCTATCTTTATTAATAATTGTTAAAAAATGACCCTTTGAAATTAATTTTTTGGCAAGGTGATAAATTAATTTACCCCCACCAACAAGTATTATATTCACATTTATCTCATCCCTTCTCGCTCTATTTTATTAATCATGTTTTCAGCTAAAAGAGAAATCTGAGAAAATATTTCTACCCTGTTTTCTTTTTCATACATCTTTTCTACTGCTGGATCAATTGTTCTGACCATTATCCTTGGTACATCAAAATTAACTTTTGCCATTTGCGACACTAAATAATTAATTTGATCATTTCCAGTACTTATTATAACAAGATCAGCAGATTCTATTTTACCTTCTCTTAAAATATCATTTTCAGCTGCATCTCCCTCAATCTGAAAACCGGAAAAGTCAACCGGCAGCAGTGCAAAAGATTCTGGATTATGTTCAATCACAACTACTTCATGACCGGAGCGGGAAAGATTACCGGCAAGTAAAGAGCCGGTACGGCCGCAGCCCACAATAACAATAAACATTTACTTGTCCTCCTCGTCATCTCCAAAGTTAACATTATCTAAGTCAATTGAGCCTATGCTTTCCCCTGCCCGCTCAATGTTATCATTAGCAGGCTTATAACCCGGTTCAAGTGCAAGTGCTGCTCTGTACATCTTCATTGCTTCTCCCTGTTTATGCTGCATCTCATAGATTATTCCCAGCAAATTAAATGGCTCTGGCTTTTCAGAATTGATAGATGTAGCTTTCTGCAGCATTTCTTTTGCTCTGGAAAAATCTCTTTTATTAATTGCATTTTTAGCAAGCATTATATATTCTTCAAAACTTTCTACTTCTTTTTCATTATTTTCAACTTCATAGCGTTCAAAAACATCCTCTACAATTGAAATAATCTCTTCGGGCTTGAACGGTTTCCTCAAATAATCAACTGCCCCTAATTTCAATGTTTCTACAGCTGTCTCCACACTTCCGTATCCGGTAATCATAATAACCTTTGTTTCTAAATCCTCATTTGTTATTTCTTTTAAAAATTGAATTCCATCCATTCCAGGCATTTTCATATCAAGCAGAATAACTGGAAATCCCTCTTCCTCTAACTTACTTAAACCATCCTCACCATTAACAGCCGTTTCTACCTCATAACCTGCCTTAGATAAAGCTGTTTTTAAAGTTAGGCGAATATTTTTCTCATCATCAACTATAAGTACTTTATTCTTCATTATTTTTTTCCTCCTCATTATTTTCCACTTTATTATTTTCTGTTTCTTCTCTTCTTATATTTTTCTCAACTGCAGCCAGCAAATCGCTCTGACTTATTGGTTTTACTAAAAAGTCTTCTGCCCCAAGAGAAATTGCCTTCTGTACATCATCTTCTTCAGATAAAGCAGAAAGAATAATTACAGGGATTTCCTCAGTTGAAGTATCAGATTTTATAGCTTCTAAAACTAAAAATCCATTCATTTTAGGCAGCCTCAAATCAAGAAGCATCAGGTCAGGATTAAATTTATTTGCCTGATTAACTGCTTCCACTCCATCAACGGCATAAACTATATCAAATCCTGCTTTTTCAAGACTTTTACCAACTACAAGTCTGATATTCTTTTCGTCATCTACTACTAATATTTTACTCATTATCTTCCTCCTGATAACCAAACCTTGGAATATAGAATGAGAAAGTTGAACCTTCTCCTTCTTCACTTTCAACCCAGATTCTACCATTATGAGCAGTTATTATTTCTTTAGAGATAGCAAGTCCAAGCCCGGTACCGCTCTTTTCATCCTTATCATTACCGGCTCTGACGAATTTATCGAAAATTTTAGATTGATATTCCCGGGGTATTCCAGGACCATTATCAGCAACTGAAACTAAAACCCTTCTACCCTTTATTTCTGCATCTACCTCTATTTTTCCTTCATCAGCATAGCGGAGTGCATTTCCAACCAGATTAGAGATAACCCAGCTGATTTTAGAAGGATCTGCATAAGCAAATATATTTTCCTCAGACTGCTTAAATTTAAGTTCTATTTCTTTTTCTTCTGCCTGTTTATAAAATGGATTTAAAGTTTTTTCGATAATGTCATTAATATCTACTTTATCAAATTCCATTTCAATTCTACCTGATTCAATTTTTGATAAATCAAGCAGATCATTAACCAGTTCTGTTAATCTCTCAACATCCTCATAAGCAGCTTCCAGCAGCTCATGCTGCTCCTCATTTAGTTCACCTGTGTCTTCATTGATAACCATACTTAAACCCATATTCATTGAGGTCAGTGGAGTTCTAAATTCGTGAGAGACAGTAGAAACAAATTCGGATTTCATATTATCTATTTCTTTAAGTCGGGTAATATCCTCTAAAAGGGTAACTGTAAATTGATATTCTTCCTCATCATTAATTACCTGCTTGGTAGAAATACGATAATGCCTCTCCTTATCATTTTTATTCAATTTAAAAGTTCTTTTTTCCTTGGCTTCAGGATTTTTAATATATTCAAATATTTCTTCAGCCTGAATAACCTCCAGAAAATGTGTGTTTATTACATCTTTAGTAATAGAAAATAGGTCTTTTGCTGTTTCGTTGATTAAAACAATTTTATGGTCATGATCAGTTACAATTAAAGGACTGCTTAAATTATTAACTACAGCCTCTGATTTTTCCTTTTCTATCAACAGTTTTTTTACATTTAATTTTTCATATTCCTGTAATTTTGAAATCATCTCATTAAATTCATCTGCTAAAACACCTATTTCATCTTCAGAGGCAACCTCTACTTTTTGCTGAAAATTTCTATCAGCAACTTTTTTAATTCCTTTTTCTAGTTCTTTAATTGGCCTAAGAATTTGTTTTGTTAAATAAATAGCAAAAATCAGAGAAAATATAATTACTGTTAAAGCCAAAACAAGAGTATAAATTATTGCCTGATTGGCTCTGCTGTCAGCATTCTGCTGTGCATTAACCATCTCCTGTCTGTTGATTTCTCTTAATTCCCTTATATCCTTTTTTATTTCTGTGAATTTTGACTGCAGTTCATCATTATAAATTTCCCAGCGTTCACCTGTTTCATTTGTACCTGCAGCTGCATTATAAAAATTATCAAAACTTGAAATAAATTCTATATAATTTTCATTAATACTGGACAGTATTTCACCTTCACCTTCAATTGTGATATTATCTTCTGCTCGAGCCAACCAGGAGTAAAATTCTTTTTCATTTCGCCTGAAAATTTCCTGGCCTCTATCTTCTGGAGCTCTAATTAAAAGCAGTAGAGCACTATCCTGACGCTCAATTGCTTCTACCATAGCATCACTTGCTGTAATACTTCGGTAGTTTTCTACCATAATATCATTGATAGCACTGGAAAGTGTCTCAAAATTATAAATACTCCAGCCTACAACTCCAGCTATAATAATAATCATCACTGCAAAACCAAGGAGCATTTTGCCTTTTAATGTTTTAAAATTCATACTTTACACTCCTTTAATTAAACTTAATTTTATTTATAGATAAGAATTAAACTTAATTACCAAAATCTCTCATTTTATCAAGGTTTTCATTTTTGCCCATTAATACTAATTTATCTCCATCCATTATAGTATCATCAGCTCCTGGAGAAATATAAAGCTGCTCTCCTCTTTTTATTGCCATAACATTAACATCAAAATTGGCCCTTAATTCAAGTTCTTTTAAAGTTTTTCCAGTCATTTTATCACTGGCTAAAATTTCAATAACACCATATTCTGGTGCAAATTCAATGTAATCCAAAACATTAGATGAAATTAAATTTTGAGCAATTCTAGATCCCATATCACGTTCTGGATAAACAACTCTATCAGCACCAACCTTAGTTAAAACTTTACCGTGTAAAGCATCTGGAGCTTTTACAATTACATATGGTAAATTTAATTCTTTTAAAATTAAAGTACACAAAATATTTGCTGAAACATTATCTCCGATACTAATAACTGCTACATCAAAATTTCTAACTCCCAGAGTTTTCAATGCTTCTTCATCAGTAGCATCAGCCTCTACAGCATGAGTTACATCGGCACTGATAGCCTGCACCTTCTCTGGATCACGATCAATAGCTAAAACATCATGCCCATTTTCAGCCAGAGTGGTAGCCACACTGGCCCCAAATCTTCCTAAACCTACAACTACAAATTGTTTCATTTACTTCTCCTCCTATTAACAAAAAATACATATAAATGCAAAAAAACACTACAGATAGACTGTAGTGTCAATAGTTAAATTAAAAGCCATGACAGGCAGTCTGTCCTTTATAATGTCTGCGGAGTTAGCTGTCGGGCTAGAAGTAAAGGTCTTCTTCTACAATAGATTCGCCCCAAAAAGTGGGTCCCCCGCTCTCAGATGAGATTAGACAACAGAATTATTCTTTTTTATTATTAAATCATAGATTTAATAATTTGTCAATCAATATTTCAGCTAAAAAACTAATTTTACTGATTCTTATTATAAATATTCTGGAATAAACTATTAGATAATCTAAAGAAAATGTAAACAATTTTACAATTTGACTTTATCTAAAAAAATAAATAAAATATACTTGACAAAAGGCTGTAATTAACATATTATAAAAGTAGTTAATAAGAATAATTACTAATAAAGATTATTATTAAGCAAACAGGAGGAATTTATAATGAAGAATTACGAAAAACTGAACACTTATTTAGCAAATATGGCAGTATTAAACACCAAATTACACAATTTACACTGGAATGTAGAGGGGAAACAATTTATGCAGGTTCATAACTTTACTGAAGAACTATATGATGACTTTTTTGAAAAGTTTGATGAAGTTGCAGAAATAATGAAAATGAAAGGTGAATTCCCTTTAGTAAAACTGAGTGACTATCAGCAAGCTTCTACTATTGAAGAACTTGATTCTAAAAAGTACGGTGTAGATGAAGTATTAGCAGAAGTAGAGACTGATTTAAAAGAAATGAAGAAATTAGCGACAGAAATTAGAACTGATGCTGATGAAGCTGGTGACTTCGAAGTAGTTGGGGCCTTGGAAGATCATGTTGCAGCTTACAGCCAGAATCTCTGGTTCTTAAGAGCTATTCTAGCTAAATAAAAATTAAATTTAAAATTAAATAGTTAAAAGCCAGGGATTAAAATCCTGGCTTTTTTTATGCTCAAATTTCTTTTATTTAATTTTTATATTTGCTGAAATTTATTTTCAATCAGTAAATTTGGCCAGCACATCCATCAATTCATCTATAATTTCATCGCCTTCTTCATTTTTTACTGCTCTCTGAACACAACCGTGAACATGTTTATCCAGTATTTTAAGACCTACTTTTTTTAGGCCACCCTGAACAGCATTAATCTGATGTAAAATATCAACACAGTATTTCTCTTCATCTACCATCCGCTGCAGTCCACGAACCTGCCCTTCTATTCTTCTTAAGCGATTTCTAAGTTCTTTTTTATCCAGTTCACATAAGGAATTCATCAAACCCCTCCATCCTCTTATTAACTTAAAAATATCTATTTTACATTAAATTCTACTTATAATCTGCCTGTACATTTTCACGTCTTAAGAGATTGGCATTTGTGACAACACTGATTGAACTTGTTGCCATTGCCATCTCAGCAATTACCGGATGCAGCAGACCCATAATAGCTATAGGAATCGCAATTAGATTATAGAAGAAAGCCCAGAATAAATTCTGTTTAATTTTTTTAAATGTTGCCCGCGAAAGTTTAACTGCTGTAATTACAGAAGATAAATCTCCCCGCACCAGAGTAATATCTGATGACTCAATTGCAATATCTGTACCGGTACCAATTGCTATTCCAACATTTGCCTGAGTTAAAGCCGGTGCATCATTAATTCCATCACCAACCATGGCAATAATTCCGAATTCAGACTGCAGTTCTTTTACCTTATCTACTTTACCATCTGGCATTACTTCGGCAACTACATGATCAATTCCAACTTCTCTGGCAATAGCCTCAGCTGTACGCTGATTATCACCTGTGATCATCGCAGTTTTAAGACCCAATTTTTTGAGTTCAGCAATTGCCTGAATAGAATCTTCTTTTAAAGCATCTGCTACAGCAACTATTCCCAGCATCTGACTATCAGCAGCAGCCAGCATTGCAGTTTTAGCCTCATTTTCCAGCCTCTGTAATTCATCTTCAAAATCAGAAGTATCTATTCCAGCTGATTCCATCAACTTTCTGCTGCCAACAAGTACTTCTTTGCTTTCAACTTCTGCTTTAACTCCTTTACCAGTTACAGAATTGAAATTTTTAATTTCTTTTATTTTAATTTCTCTGTCCTCAGCTCCCCGGACTATTGCTTCACCCAGGGGGTGTTCAGAACCTGCTTCCACACTTGCAGCCAGCTGCAGTAATTCCAGTTCACTACTATTTTGGGCAGCAATAATATCTGTTACCTCTGGCTTACCTTTGGTAATAGTTCCGGTTTTATCAAAAACAATTGTGTGCACATCCTTCATTGTCTGGATTGCCTCACCTTTGCGAATTAGAACTCCATTTTCCGCACCAATTCCACTCCCAACCATTAATGCAGTTGGAGTTGCCAGTCCTAAGGCACAGGGACAGGCAATTACTAAAACAGCAATTGTTGCAAAAATTGCCAGGGTAAATGTTCCCAGTGTTGGATTTACCCAGGGCAGAAATGATTGAGCCCAGAATCCTACTCCACGTAATGAATCAGGAAAGATCAGCCATAAGACAAAGGTCGAGGCAGCTATAACTAAAACAGTTGGAACAAAGATTCCTGTTATTTTATCTGCAAATTCCTGAATAGGAACTTTGGTTCCCTGAGCTTCCTCAACCATTTTAACTACCTGAGACAGGAAGGTATCTTTCCCAACTTTTGTAGCCTTTACCTTAATCAGTCCATTCTGATTAACAGTGGCACCAATAACCTCATCTCCCTCTTTTCTCTTAACAGGCATTGATTCTCCTGTTGCCATTGATTCATCAACTGTAGTTTTACCTTCTACAATTTCTCCGTCAGTAGGTATTTTTTCTCCAGGTTTAATCAGCATAATATCTCCAGGCTGCACATCTTCAATTGCAACTTCTTTTTCATTTCCACCATCAATAATTGTTGCAGTTTTTGCTCCCAGTTCCAGTAATTTTCTGATCGCCTGAGAGGCCCTACCTTTGGCAGTTTCTTCTATATAACGGCCGGTTAAATGAAAAGCCATAATCATTGCTGAAACTCCGGCATAATTGGCAATCGGTGTAAAGAATACAGCCGGACCGGTAACAAAAGCTGCCCCAGTACCCATAGCAATCAGGACATCCATATTTGCGCTGCCATGAGTTACTGCTCTATAGGCAGTAATAAAAGTTTTGCGGCCAAAGACAAAAAGTGGTGGGACTGCCAGGACAATCATCCCCAGATTAAATATCTGCATATTAGGCCAGGCTATACCAAAAAACATCTCCGGTATCATCCAGAGCATAATTGGAATTGTAAAGGCCCAGGTACCCCACATTTTTTTCTTTGCTTCTTTAACTTTTTTCATGTCATCACTGAGTTCATCTTCAGCACTCTCACTACTTTTATCAATTTCTTCATCTTCAAAGCGGGCCAGCTCATAACCGGCATTCTTTACAATCTCCCGAAAATCATTTTTGCCTAAGACTTCTGGATTGTATTCTACATTACCCTTTTCAGTTGCAATATTTACATTGGCCTGATAAATCCCTTCACTTTTATTTAAAGCTTTCTCCACCGCTGCCGAACAGGCAGCACAGTTCATACCATCTATACTAAAAGAAATCTTTTCTTTTTCTTCTTTAACACCATAACCGCTATTTTCAACAACTTCAATCAATTTGGCTCTGCTGCTCTGCTGAGGATCAAAAGTAATATATGCTTTTTCAGCCGCAAAATTAACCTGTGCCTTACTTACTCCTTCAGCTTTATTTAAAGCTTTTTCTACCGCCTGAGAACAGCTGGCACAGCTCATATCTGTTATTTTTAAAGTTATTTTCTTAGTCGCCATTATTCTGCACCTCCATTAAAATTATATATACCCCTACAATGTATATTTAGATTAAAATTTTTTAAATTTATACAGTTTTTATATATTCGTAGCCAGCCTCTTCAACAGCTGCCTTTAACCTGTCTTCTGCTACCTCTTTTTCCATTTCTACTACAGCCTGACCCTGATCAGCGTCAGCTGCTGCAGAAATAACACCATCAATTTTTTCTAATTCCTTTTTAGTGTGCATTTCACAGTGCTCACAGGACATTCCTTCTATAATAATTGTCTTTTTCATTTCTAACATCTCCTTTATACATTATACATGTAGGGGGTAAAAAGTTATAATAACATTACTTAGTATTTCTGTCAAGATTAAATCACTTTTTAAGCTCAACTTCTTTAATAATATCTGCCGCCATTCTCCAATTTTTCCTTTTTCCATAAGCAGTTCTAAAGAATCGTAAACTGGAGCAATTCGATCATAACGCTTTTTAATTTTGTTATTTTTACTCATAATAAAACTCCTTAATTTGTTTCTATATACCCCTATAAGGTATCCTTAAACATAGTATAACACTCAGGATTAATGCTGTCAAGAAAAAAGGTGCTGTTCCTGCAGTGGAAAGCACCTATACTCTAAAATTATTTAATTTTATAATTTGAATTTAGAACCCTGTTCTTTTAATTTCTGTGCCATATCTGCTAGCTCTTCAGAAGCCGAAACTATTTCTTCAGTGGCAGCACTCTGTTCTTCACTGGATGCCGCTACTTCCTGAGCTATACTGGATGATTCCTGACTGACACCAGAAATCTCAACCATTGCCTGATCAATTTCATCACTCGATGTCTCCATCTCATCAACACTATCAACTACTACTGCAATTAAACCATTAAGTTTACCAACTGCTTTTTCTATTTCTGCAAAATAACTATTAGTAGTATCAATTGCTGTCACACTATCATTAACTACTCTGGTTGTATCTGTCATTGTACTTGTTGTCAGAGAAATATTTTTTTGAATTTCTTTAATTAACCCTTCTATATCAATAGTTGCCTGAGATGACTGCTCTGCCAGCTGTCTTATCTCATCAGCAACAACACTAAAACCTCTTCCTGCCTGACCGGCTCGAGCCGCCTCAATTGCAGCATTTAGAGCTAATAAATTAGTCTGCTGAGATATATCACTAATCATATCCACAATTTTACCTATTTTTTCTGATAAAACAGATAATCCTTCAATATTTTCTGCCATGTTTTTTTGATTTTTATGAACTTTTTTTATTTTATCATTTGTATTTAAAATAGTTTCACTGCTTTTTTCCACTTCTCCTGAAACAAGATTGGCCTGTTTTTTCATTTCCCTATTTTTACTGGCAATGGTTCTGATTTCACTGCTCAAAACATTTATATTTTGCTGAGTGTTTTCTATTTGCGCAGTCTGCTCTTCTGAACCTGAGGCTACTTCCTGAATCGCATTACTAACTTCCTGAGATGTTGCTGCTATTTCTTCACTTGATGCTGAAAGTTCTTCACTATTAGCCGAGAGATTTTCTGAAATAGTGACAATACTGCCGATTGTTTCTTTCAGATCAAGACGCATTGAGTCAAGAGCTCTGCTTAAAGTTCCAACCTCATCTTTTTTATTTAAATATTTTTCCTCTACTTGAATTGATAATTCACCTTTAGCAATTTTTCTGGCAAACTCTGCCGCAGAGTTAATCGGTTTCGAAATACCGGATGCAATCAGATAGGAGATTAAAGAAACTAAAATCACTGCAGTAATGATAATTATAAAGATTATATTTTTCATTTTTTCAAGTCCAGCAAATATTTCAGCTTCAGTAATTTCTACTACCATTCCTACTGTTTCATCTCCAAGTTTGGTTACCTGAAGCTGCCCAATCACCGGCTCTCCCAGGTAATTCAAATATTCTCCTGCTTTAAAATAATCTTCATTTTTTCTCATTATGGGATTTGACAGCATTTCTACTGCTTCTGTCTCAATATTTTTATTCAGTGCCGAATCAGAAGCAAATTCTCCCCTCAAAGTATTTGTCAGCAAAAGACCATTTTCATCAATTAAATAGGCATCAGCTGAATCACCAAGTTCACTTAATCCTTCATGTGCAATTTGACTAATTCCTCTATCATAAATAACTATATTTAAAGTACCAATAATTTCTCCCTGCTCTCCTTCTGATTGGAGAGGAGTAGATAAAACTGCTATGTTTTGATCAATAACTTCAGAATAAAAAAGATCCGACCAGTTTAATTGACCCTCAACTGCTGTCTGGAAATAATCTCTATCAGAAAGATCAGTATTGATTGGTATATCATCACTGGTTGTATAAATAACATTTCCCTCAGAATTAGTAATATAACCAATATAATAATCATACTTTTCTATATAATAAGGGAAGAACTGATCAAGAACTTCACTTTTTCTCCTCTGCCACTCGGAATTATTGAGATCCCAATTTTCATCTTTAAGAAAATTTACATTTGCATATATATCTCTGCTGGCTGACATTACTTCTATCCCGGTTTCTACTTCTTCAAAAAAACTTTCTAAATCAGTTTCTGCCAGAGCTGCAAACATCCCAATTGTATTATAGACCTGATTTTCTATTTCATTTTGTGAGCTATTATAAGATAATAACCCAACAATTATTACTGGAATTACTGAGATTAATAGAATGAAAACAACTAATTTGGTTTTTAAGTTTAAATTTAACATTTTTATCCCGCCTTATTTCCTTTTTTAAATATTGTTTTAATAAATATAAAAAACCTGCTGTAAAATTAGCCACAGCAGGTATAATCTAGATTAAACTTCTGCAGCCTGGCTGTCACATAAGTCATTAATGTGATCCATTGGCTTTGCGTCATTACTTCACAGTAATTTTGCCAATAATTTCTAATTTAATTGAAATTATATTTATTTTTTAATTCAATACGTGTTTTTATTAATTATTTGATTACAATTTGAATTATATACCACAAATCGAAATAAAACAAGTCTTTTTTAAAAAATATTAGCTTTTATATTCAATATGTGTTAAAATATACTCAGAAAGAATAAAAAAATCTATTTAAACGCGGGGTAATAAAATTGTCTGATTTTGGATCACAGCTAAAAAAACTCAGAAAAAATAATAAAATAACTCAAAAAGAACTTGCTAAAATACTTGGCCTGGCTCAGACCACTATCGCCAATTATGAAAATAACTCTAGATTTCCCAATCAGGAAACTCTATTAGAAATTGCAGATTATTTTGACGTCACACTTGATTATTTAATAACCGGAAAGAAAAATAGAACTAATCTGAAAGAGGAAAAATATACAAACCTGCTTTCTTTAATTCCTAAAGATCCCTATTTTAAAGATAATGAAATAGCAAAAAAATATTTCCATTACTTATTGAACTACCAAAAAAAAGAAGCTCAGAATCTTATTTTAGAACAGGCAGAAAAAAGTAATAATAAAAATAAAGAGATTATTGATATCTATCAAAATATTTTTAAATCTGTATTATATAAAGTTGGGGACCTCTGGATAAAAGGGGAAATGGGTATTGAACAGGAGCGGTATTTTAGTAATACAACTCGTGAGATAATGGCAGTCCTGAAAAACAAATTTAACAGTGTGGAATCAGAAGAATATAAAATTCTGGGGCTATCTTCCTATCAAGAAAAGCACAATATAGGTTTAAAAATGATAATGGATCTTTTTCAGCTTTCTGGCTGGGATAGTATTTACTATGGCAATAATCTTCCCCTAAAAAGTATTTTGCGAGCTATTTCTTTTCATAACCCTGATGTGGTTGCTTTTTCAATTACTGCAGAGGAAAACATAAATACTTTAATTGAAACAATAAATGAGATTAGAAAAATATATGACCGGGATGTGCTAAAAATTATAATTGGGGGTTATGCGGCAAGAAGATTAGAGGAAAGAGAAAATATAGAAGCTGAAATCATAAATAAAGATCTTAACGAGATAGTTGAAAGAACAAAAGATTTGGTCGAAAGCTAAAAATTGGCTTCCATATATATAAACTATTTTTTGAGTAGCTCAGCATGATATATATCATTTTTCCATAAAAAACCCCAGTCAAATTCCAAAAAATTAATTTTGAAGTTAACTGAGGTATAAATCATTTTTATATTCTTATATTATATCTATACTCTAATAAAATTAGTCCCTGCTCTGCCTTAAATAAATTTAAAACTTCAGCATCTTGGCATTAATTGCTACAATTACTGTACTCATCGACATCAGAACTGCACCTACTGCAGGCGAAATCATAATTCCAATCCCTGCCAGCACACCGGCTGCCAGTGGTATAGCAAAAGCATTATAGCCTGTAGCCCAGAATAAATTCTGCAGCATCTTCTTAAAGGTTAAACTACCAAATTCGATCAACTTGAGCACATCAAGCGGATCACTTTCAACTAATATAATATCTGCAGTTTCTGCGGCTACATCTGTACCTGAACCAATTGCAATCCCGATATCTGCTTTTGCCAGGGCTGGTGCATCATTAACACCATCACCGGTCATCGCCACAAAGGCACCTTCAGCCTGCAGTTCTGCTACCTTTTCCTGCTTCTGATCGGGCAGTACTTCAGCAAAAAAGTCAGTTAAACCAAGCTCATTACTTACATATTCAGCAGTTTTTTGATTATCTCCGGTCAGCATCTTAACTTTTATTCCTCTATCCTTAAGTTTCTGTACTGCCTGATAAGAACTTTCTCTAATCTGATCAGCAAGTCTGATCATTCCAATTAACTTCTCTGCTTCTAATACAAAGACTTCAGTAAATGGTCCTTCCTTTAAAGCAGATTGAGGTACTTCAACATCATTCTCCTCCAGATAACCGGGAGAAACAGCTTTTAAATCCCTACCATCAATTTCTCCACTTACTCCTTTACCTTTAATTATCTCAAAATCATCAACTTTTAATAGTTCAATTTGATCACTCTCAGCCCTTTTTACTATTCCATTTGCAATTGGATGTTCTGATTCTCGTTCTAAAGAAGCAGCTTTCTGTAAAATATCTTCTTTATTATAGTCATCAGAAAAACTTTCTACAGCTTCAACTCCAAATTCTCCCTCAGTTAGAGTACCGGTTTTATCAAATAAAACAGTATCTATTTTACGAGAATTTTCAAAAGCAGTGCGGTTACGGATCAGAAGTCCATTTTTTGCAGATAAGGTTGTAGAAACAGCAACCACCAGAGGGATAGCGAGTCCTAAAGCATGAGGACAGGTAATAACCATAACTGTGGCCATCCGCTCTATACTAAAAGCTATATCTCCTGTAATATAGAACCAGCTGCCAAAGGTTAATGTACCTGCTGTAATAGCAATAATAGTCAGCCAAAGTGCTGCTCTATCAGCAAAATTTTGAGTTTTAGATTTGGCTGCCTGAGATTCTTTTACCATCTCTATCACCTGAGATAAATAACTTTCATCTCCTGCCTTTTCAATCTTTATCTTAATTGAACTGTCACCATTTACTGATCCCCCAATAACTTCTTCCTCTTCTTTTCTCTCTACAGGTTCTGATTCTCCAGTTAACATTGACTCATCTATATAAGAATCTCCTTCATAAATCACTCCATCAGCAGGGATTTTTTCTCCAGGTTTAACTAAAACCTGATCTCCTTTTTCTAATTCTTTTATTTTAATTTCTTTAACTTCTCCATCAACAATTTTATGGGCCTGATCTGGCATCAGTTTTGCCAGTTCTTCTAAAGCCTGAGAAGCCCCCATAACAGATCGCATCTCAATCCAGTGGCCTAAAAGCATAATTACAATTAAAGTTGCCAGCTCCCAGAAGAAGAATCTACCTTCCAGGCCAAAAACAACTGCCGAGCTGTAAAAATAGGCGACGGAAATTGCCAGAGCAATTAAGGTCATCATCCCCGGCTGTTTATCACTGAGTTCATCTTTTAATCCTGATAAAAATGGCCAGCCGCCATAGAAAAAGATTACAGTTGAAAGTAAGAAAAGTAGGTATTTACTGCCTGCAAATTCCAGTGTATAGCCAAAAAAGTTCTGTATCATAGGTGAAAGCACTAAAATTGGAACTGTGATCACTAAAGAAATTTTGAATCGCTTTTTAAAATCCTCCAGCATTTTCTGATGATCCATTTTTATACCTCCTTACTCAATTATACCCCTATAATGTATCTTAAGTATAGTATAACACTCAGATTAGTTGTGTCAAATCGATAATCTACAGATCACCTCTTTATTTATCTATAAAATAAAGTTATCCAACATAAGATATTATTATTTTAGTATTGATAATAAATAGTATATAATTGTTATAGAAACTTGTGAATAATATTATAAATGACTTTTATTTGAATCCAGTAGACAGTTTTTGATTTTTTATCTTACTTTGCGAATTTCAGAACAAAGTTATTTTATATTCAAAAAATATGAGGAGGGAATTTTTTAATGAAAAAATTTGAAAAAGTTTTAGGATTTATAGCTATTATAATAGTATTAGCAGCAGCCAAATTCTGGCTTAAAACAGATCTTTTATTTTTTAGATTATTAGCAGGAGCAGGACTTGGTTATGCTCTGGCCAGAGCTTATACTGGTTTTGCCGGTAGTGTTAATAGAGCTTATCGTACCGGTTCAACTAAATTAATGAGGGCCATGATGTTTATGTTCTTTATTACAGCTGTTTTAATGACCGCCTTTCTTTTTGGAAAAGATCCAGCAAGCTACAACCTCTGGATTAAACCAATTAATATTGGCTTAATGTTAGGTGGTTTTCTCTTTGGTTTCGGAATGTCTATTTCTGTCTGCTGTGCCAGTGGTGTACTGACTGACCTACCGCAGGCCTTACCGAGAGCTTTTACAACACTAATTTTCTTTATGTTTGGAGCTTTTATTGGTTTTCCGGTTCAGTTTACTGCAGACTGGGTTCAGGAATCATGGTTCAGTACTTATATCGGTTACAGAACAATGGATGGAGTTTTTCTGCCTGATTTATTCCAGGGAGATGGTTTTGAAGGTTATTTAGGTGCTTTAATTGTTTTTGGTGCTATCTGTTTGCTTTTTACTTTCTTATCATATTATTATGAAAAGCGCCAGAAAAAATCTGGAAAATATAGCGGTTTAGAAATTGAGCGAATTCAGGAAAATCTGGAGCCAATGGATTTAAAGAATTTTAAATTATTGAGCAAAGATACTTATTACCACCTTTTTGAAAAACCATGGACCTTAAAACAGGGTGCTATAGCATTAGCTGTAATTGTTACAATTATGATGGGAGTCACCGGTTATGGCTGGGGTGTTTCTCAGGCTTATGGAATCTGGTTTGGCAAAATATTAATGCTGTTTGGTATTTCAGCTGAAGCAATTGGAGAATTTACTCAATTATCAGCTCAAAATTTTGCTACTCCATTTTTTGAACACCAGACTTCTGTCCAGAACTTTGGTATCTTAGTGGGAGCAGTTATTTATCTTTTAACTGCCGGCAAATTTGTTAAGTTTTTCAAAACTGAACTGAAGATTACTAAAAAACAGGTTTTAATGTATTCTCTTGGAGGCTTAACAATGGGTTTTGGTACTCGAGTTGCCCAGGGATGTAATGTTGGAGCATTATATACTCCTATTTCCAACTTCTCTCTCTCAGGCTGGGTATTCTTGATTTTTATGATTATTGGTGGAGTAATTAGTAATAAATTTAGCGAAAAAGTATTTTAAACTTAGGAAGCAACATACTCTCTCTGCCAGTATACTGGCAGAGAGAGTGATTTATAATATAATATTTACAGGAGGAATAAATTATGAGTAAAAAGATTTTAATTGTTGGGGGAGTAGCTGGTGGTGCAGGTACAGCTGCTAGAGCTAGAAGATTAGATGAAGATGCAGAAATTATTATGTTTGAAAGGGGATCACATGTTTCTTTTTCTAACTGTTCCCTGCCCTATCATTTAAGTGGAATTGTCAGAGATTGTGACGATTTAGTTTTAATGTGTCCATCAAAGTTTGCTGAACAATATAATATTGATGCCAGAGTTAAAAATGAAGTTATCAAAATCAATAGAGAAGAAAAAACAGTTGACGTAAAAAAATTAGATACTGGAGAAATTTATACAGAAGCTTATGATAAACTAATTTTATCACCTGGTGCTAATCCAATTAGACCGGGAAGCATTAAGGGAGTAAATAATGAAAATGTATTTACGATCAGAAATGTAGATGATATTGATAAATTAAATCAATATGTAAAAAATAATGGGGTAGAAAATGTAGCAGTAATTGGTGCCGGTTATATCGGAGTTGAAATTGCTGAAAACTTTGTCCATAATGATAAAAATGTAGCCTTAGTTGAAGCAATGGATCAGGTTTTAAATCCTTTTGATTTCGATATGGCTCAGATTATTCAAAAAGAACTACACGATAATGGAGTTAATGTAGTTTTATCAGATCCTTTATCTGAGGTACATGATGACCACGTTGTTTTAAAATCTGGTAAAAAAATTGACGCAGAAGCAGTTGTCTTAGCAATCGGTGTTGATCCAGAAACGGAACTGGCAGAAGACGCTGGTCTTAAAATCGGAGAAACAGGTGGAATTGAAGTTAATCACAACTATGTAACAAGTGATCCTGATATTTACGCTGTGGGAGATGTTATCGAGGTTTATTCTAAAATTGCTCGTTCAAAAACAAGATTACCACTGGCAGGACCTGCTCAAAGACAGGCTCGTGCTGCAGCTAACCATATTTATAATATTCCTAATAAAAATAATGGTGTAATTGGAACTTCTATCATTAGAGCCTTTAATTACAATGCTGGCGCTACAGGTCTCAACGAAAAACAGCTTCAGGATGCTGGGATATCTTATGATTTTGTTTATGTAATCCCAACAGACAAAGTTGGTTTAATGCCTGATGCTAATCCTCTACATTTTAAATTAATCTATGAAGTACCAACAGGTAAGATTTTAGGTGCACAGGCTGTCGGTAAAGGTAATGTAGATAAAAGAATTGATGTTATGGCAACTGCTATTTTAATGGACGCAACAGTAGAAGAATTGACAGAATCAGAGTTAGCTTATGCTCCTCTCTTCTCTACTCCAAGAAATGCAGTTAATCAGGCGAGTCTCGTAGCTACTAACTTAATTA
>JBKHDA010000022.1:0-34093 GCA_046541575.1 Halanaerobium sp.
TCCTAAATAATTAATTTAATTATTTTTCAGCATCATTTTTTCAGCTTTTTTTAGTTCAGCTTCATAATCAATTTCAATTCTGGCAGCACCTGTATCAACTGCTGCCTGCGCAACTGCTGCCGCAACATGTGGACCTACCCTTGGATCAAATGGTTTAGGAATTACATATTCTGGAGTTAATTCGCTCCCCTCAATCAAATTTGCAAGTGCATATGCTGCTGCTTTTTTCATTTCTTCATTGATTTCTTTTGCTCTTACATCAAGAGCACCTCTAAATAATCCCGGGAATGCAAGAACATTATTTACCTGATTGGGATAATCTGATCTCCCGGTTCCGACAATTTTTGCTCCTGCTTTTAAAGCGTCTTCAGGCCAGATCTCGGGATCTGGATTTGCCATGGCAAAAATTATGGGATCATCTGCCATGGATTTCACCATTTCTTTATAAAGAAGATTGGCAGCTGAAACACCAATAAATACATCCGCTCCTTTGATCATTTCAGCTAAATCTCCTTCTCTATTTTCCTTATTTGTTATTTTGGCAATCTCCCTTGTGCTTTGATCTAAATAATCTCTTCCTTCATAAATAGCTCCCTTAATATCAAGGGCAATAATCTCTCCAACTTCTTCGGAAATAAGTAATTTAATTATACTTGCTCCTGCAGCACCAGCTCCATTAACCACTACTTTAACATCTTCGATATTTTTATTTACTAAGATTAAAGAATTAATTAATGCTGCAAGGGTAATTATCGCTGTTCCATGCTGATCATCATGAAAAACCGGAATATCAAGTTCTTCTTTTAATCTATCTTCAATATAAAAACACTCCGGTGATTTAATGTCTTCTAAATTAATTCCACCAAAAACTGGCGCCATTTTTTTTACATATGATATCAGTTTATCTGGATCTGATTCATTTAAACAGATTGGAAAAGCATCGACATCAGCAAATTCCTTAAATAACACAGCTTTACCTTCCATTACTGGTAGAGAAGCGCCAGCACCAATATTCCCAAGTCCTAATACAGCACTCCCATTACTGACTACAGCAACAAAGTTAGATTTATTTGTATATTCATAAATTTTATCCGGTACTTTTTTTATTTCCAAACATGGTGCAGCTACACCAGGAGAATATGCTAATGAAAGATCATGCTCATTTTTAACCTGGACTTTTGACTCAACTTTTAATTTCCCCTGATTATCCTGATGAAGTTTTAAAGCTTCTTCCTTTAGATTCATTTCTCCACCTCTCTTAAAATTTATATTCATCTTATTTCTCCAGAAAATTTATTAATTTCTGACTGTTTTTTTGATATTAACTATTATTAATTGCAGCCTGAGCTGCTGCAAGCCTGGCAATTGGGACTCTGTAGGGAGAACAGGATACATAATCAAGACCCAGCTGCTGACAAAAATCAATTGAGGAGGCTTCTCCTCCATGCTCTCCGCAGATTCCAAGTGTTATATTATCTTTTGCTGTTCTGCCGAGTTTTACTGCCTGCTCTATCAATTTTCCTACTCCATCTCGGTCAAGTACAATAAATGGATCTTTTAAAAATATATTATTGTTTAAATATTCTCCAATGAATTTACCCGCATCATCCCGAGAAAAACCATAGGTCATCTGAGTTAGATCATTTGTGCCAAAAGAAAAGAAATCAGCATGGGCTGCAATTTTATCAGCCGTAAGAGCTGCTCTTGGAACTTCAATCATTGTTCCAATACTGTAGTTTACTGCAGTACCTGAATTTTGAATTACTGCCTGAGCTGCCTTTTCTACTTCTGCCCGCAGAATCTTTAATTCATTGTCTGTTCCCACAAGTGGAATCATAATATCCGCTTTTACATCAATATTGAATTCTTCTTTCAGCTCTACTGCAGCTGTAATTACTGCTTTGACCTGCATTTTATAGATTTCAGGATAAGTTATTCCAAGTCGGCATCCCCTGTGCCCTAACATTGGATTTATTTCTTTCAGATCCTCAATAGTTCTTTTAAGCTCAGAACTTCCGATATCCAATTTTGCTGCAAGGTCTGTTATCTCAGTGTCGCTCTGCGGAAGAAATTCATGTAATGGTGGATCCAAAAGTCTGATAGTTACTGTCCGCTCCTCCATCACCTTAAATATCTCTTTAAAATCCTGTTTCTGATAAGGAAAAAGCCTGTCCAAAGCTTTTTTTCTATTTTTCTTAGAATCAGCAGTAATCATCTCTCGCATAGTCGTTATTCTTTCATTCTCAAAAAACATATGCTCTGTTCTACAGAGCCCTATACCCTCTGCACCAAAATCAAGTGCTATCTGGGTATCATAAGCCGTATCTGCATTTGTATAAACATCCATCTCTCTAAATTCGTCTGCCCAAACCATAAGCTGTTTAAATTCATCTTTCAGACCTGCATCTTCACTCTCTACTATCCCCAAGTAGACAAATCCTGTACTTCCATTTAATGATATATACTCTCCTTCAGAAAACACTTTAGAACCTACTCTAAATTCTTTTGAGTTTTCATCTACTATAATATCTCCTGCTGCAGCAACACAGCATTTGCCCATTCCGCGAGCTACAACTGCTGCATGAGAGGTCATTCCTCCGCGTGAAGTCAATACCCCGTTTGCTTTTGCCATACCTTCTATATCTTCTGGTGAAGTCTCTTTTCTAACAAGTATTACCTCTTCTCCAGCACTAACTGCTTCTGCAGCTGCTTCTGAATTAAAATAGATCTTGCCTGAAGCTGCACCCGGTGAGGCACCCAGTCCTTTAGTAATCACTTCAGCTTCTTTTAAAGAGTTCTCTTTAAAATTAGGATGTAAAAGCTGCTTTATATCTTCTGGATCTATTCTCATTACAGCAGTTTTTTTATTAATTAAACCTTCATTTACCATATCAACTGCAATATTTACTGCAGCATCTGCTGTTCTTTTTCCTGTTCTTGTCTGAAGGAGATATAATTTACCCTCTTCAATTGTAAATTCTATATCCTGCATGTCCTGATAGTGATTTTCTAATGTTTCAGTTATCTCCATCAGTTCTTTATTTAGATCTGGCATCAGCTCCTGAAGTTCTGTAATATCTCTGGGTGTTCTAATTCCTGCAACAACATCCTCCCCCTGAGCATTAAGCAGAAACTCACCAAATACTTTATTTTCTCCAGTAGCAGGATTTCTGGTAAATGCAACTCCTGTACCTGAACTTTGACCAGCATTCCCAAAGACCATTGTCTGAATATTTACTGCTGTACCCATATCATCAGGCATATCATTTATATTTCTAAAGGAGACAGCTCTTTGATTATTCCAGGAACTAAATACTGCTTTTACTGCCATTAAAAGCTGTTCTTCTACTTTTTGAGGAAATTCTCCCTTATTCTGCTCTTTATACACATTTTTAAAAGCCTCAATGATTTCTTTGAGATCAGCTGTACTCAATTCAGTATCATTTTTTAATTTTTTTTCTTCTTTTTTATTTTCTAAATAATTATCGAATTTATAATTTGGAATTCCTAACACAACATTTCCAAACATCTGAATTAACCTTCTGTAGCTGTCATAGGCAAATCTGGGATTACCGGTCTTCTCAGCCAGACCCTTAACACTTTCATCATTTAAACCCAGATTCAATATTGTATCCATCATTCCCGGCATAGAAAGAACAGCTCCAGATCTAACAGAAACAAGCAGAGGGTCTTTTTTATCACCCAGCTTTTTCTTGTTCTTTTTTTCCAGTTCCTTCATTTCAGAAAAAATATTATTTTTGAGTTTTTGATTTAATATCTCATCATTTTCTAAATAATCTATACAGGCCTCTGTAGTAATTGTAAAGCCCGGAGGAACAGGAAGACCAATACTGCTCATCTCAGCCAAATTGGCTCCTTTACCTCCCAGTAATGGCTTCATTTCTTTACTTCCTTCTTCAAATCTGTAAATATATTTATTCAATAAAACCCCTCCGTATAAGCTTTTAACTTTAATTAGTCCTTAAGAGTTGGAACAGTTAAACTACCCTGAGGCATAATATATGTTGTATAATCACCATCATATTTTTTCTCAAGATATTTTACTGCCTCTTTAAGATTGGTCATTTTTTTGAGAAACATATTTTCTGTTACTTCTTTACTGAGTGATGATAATAGAATTACATCTTTTTCTCCTGCTACTTTGGAAACCGCAAAAGCTTTATGACCACCAATTAAAAATTTTTCTTTAATTCTTTTAATATTATCTTCAGGTTTTTCAGCTTCTTTCATCCAGCATTCAAACCTTTCTTCTCCTAAACCTTCAGAACACTCTGCGACCCAAATAATAGTTCCGCCCTTTTTTACGGCATGATCAGCATGGTCAAGTGCCTTTTGGGCCTGATAAACATTTATATCTCGAGGAAAACCGCCTGAACTTACAATGGCAGCATCTGCCTTTTCTTCAATCTCTACATAATACATTTCTGCTGAAATGTCAATGCCGGCATTCCAGGCTTCTCTGAGTTCACCTGATACAACTTTTACTATTTCTCTGCTGCTATTTGTCACTACATTTACTATAAAATCAACACCCAGCATTTCTGCAGCCTCAAACATCTCATTATTAATAGGATTTTCTTCAAGTGAGGGGTTTTCTGCCATTACTCTTACCATATTGGCATGGTTGTTTTCTATAGACTGTCTGTCTGCAACTCCCGGCAGTATAGACTTTCTGCCCCCAGAAAATCCGGCCATATAGTGTGGTAATATAACACCAGTAGTTATAACAAAATCTGCATCTGCGACAATCCTGTTTATCTTTAGCTGGCTGCCTGTGCTCAATTCCCCAATTTCTACAACTTCTCCATCACAGTCATGGTGGTGAAAATTATACTTTTCATGTACTTCTTCCCCAAATATATCTATGTTCTGCTGTTCAGAATGTGGATCATGTACACCTGTAGCCACAACAAAGGTTATCTTATTTTCGCTGATTCCGGCTTTTTCAAGTGTTTTTAATAAAGGAGGCAGTATATAGTTATAAGGTGTAAACCTTGTTACATCATTTACAACAATTACAAGGCTGTTAATCTCCTTCTCGTTCAAAAGCTCTAGAAGAGCTCTGGAAGCAATAGGGTTTTTAAGTGAATCTTCTACTGCTTTCAGAGGATCATCCAATTCTGGCTTCTCTGCAGCTTTGAGTACTTTAAGCACTCTATCTTCTGAAATATCAAAATCGATTATTCTCTTTCCATACTTTATTTCCATTTTACAGCTCCTCTCCTGTTTAATAGATAATTTAATTTCAAAAACTGAGCTCTAATAATATTTACCAAATATTATCTGTTTCAATTTTTAACTATACTTTGTACTGATTAGTTATCTTCTTTATTTAAAAGATAGTCTTTGATACTCTCTACTGCTTTTTTACCTGCTCCCATAGCTTTAATAACTGTTGCCGCTCCGGTAACTACATCTCCTCCGGCATATACCCCTTCTCTACTTGTCTGCTGATTATCATCTACAATTATTCCACCCCAGCTTTCAGTATCTAAATCCTTGGTGTTCCTGGTTAATAAAGGATTGGGATTCTGACCGATAGCAATGATAACCGTATCAACATCAAGCATCCAGTTTGAATCTTCAATTGGGATTGGTCTTCTTCTGCCCGAATCATCTTTTTCTCCAAGCTCCATTTTAAGACACTCCATCTTATCAACACAGCCATCTTTCCCATGGATTGCAACAGGATTATTGAGCAGCTTTAATTCTATTCCCTCTTCTTCTGCATGATGAATTTCCTCTGACCTTGCCGGCATCTGATTTCTGGCCCGCCTATAAACTATAAACACATCTTCAGCTCCAAGTCTTTTTGCTGTTCTCGCTGAGTCCATAGCCACATTTCCTGCTCCCACAACTGCAACTTTATCACCTATTATAACAGGAGTCTTATACTCCGGATATTTAAAGGCCTTCATTAAGTTAACCCTTGTTAAAAATTCATTTGCCGAATATACTCCGTTTAGGTTTTCACCAGGTATACCTAAAAATCTGGGAAGTCCTGCTCCTACTCCTATAAATATTGATTCATAGCCCTGTTCATATATCTCATCTATTGTAAGCGATTTTCCTACCACAACATTAAGCTTAATATCTACTCCCAGTTCTTTTATCGATTCTACCTCTTTATCCACAATAGATTTGGGGAGTCTGAACTCAGGTATTCCATAGCGCAGTACACCACCTGTATCATGAAGTGCTTCAAATATAGTGACTTCAAGCCCAGATTTTGCCAGATCAGCCGCAGCGGTTAAGCCTGCCGGTCCTGATCCGATAACTGCCACCTTTCTGCCCTCAAGTTCAGGGATCTTCATCTTCTCTATCTCTTCAGCAGATGACTTATCTGTATCTCTCTCCATATTGTAATCTGATACATATCTCTCTAATCTACCGATGGCAACAGGCTCATTTTTTATTCCCATTACACAGAGATCTTCACACTGCTCTTCCTGAGGACAGACCCGTCCACAGACAGCAGGAAGACTGTTTTTGCTTTTGATAATCTGATTGGCCTCAACAACATCTCCATCTTTAATAGCCTGAATAAATTGAGGTATCGGAACACTAACCGGACAGCCATCAACACAGGGCTGATGCTTGCACTGCAGGCATCTTTCAGCCTCCATTAATGCCTCTTCATCTGAATAACCAAAAGGAACCTCTTTATAATTAGTAATTCTTACCTCAGGCTTCTGTTCTTTCATTGGAGTCTTCTTTTTCTGTAGAGACATTAATTTACCCCCTCAGCTAAATTTTCTTCTAAAACAGTTTCTTCCTCATTCTGATAAAAGTTAAGTCTGTTCATTAATTCTTCAAAATCAACCTGATGGGCATCAAATGATGGTCCATCAACACAGGTGAATTTGGTTTCTCCTCCTACAGTTACCCTGCAGGCTCCACACATACCTGTACCATCAACCATAATTGCATTTAAGCTAACTATGGTTTCTATTCCATACTCCTCAGTCATATCTGCAACTGCCTTCATCATTGGTACAGGTCCAATTGCTACAACTAAATCTATATCCTCTTCCTCCTGCAGTACATCTTTTAAAACCTCTGTAACAAAACCATGGTGGCCGTAACTTCCATCATCTGTTGCAATATATAATTTATCACTAAACTCGTTTAATTTCTCTTCCAGAATAATCAAATTTTTAGTTCTAGCACCCGTGATGCTGATCACTTCAGCACCCTGTTCATAAAAACCTTTAACCTTTGGATAAAGCAGCGCTGTGCCCGTTCCTCCCCCAAGTAAAACTACTTTGCTGCATTCTTCCATATCTATGTGGTGGCCTAAAGGTCCAACTAAATCCTGCAGACAATCTCCAACTTCCAATTTTCCTAATTTTTTTGTAGAATAACCTACTTCCTGAAAAATGATAGTTATACTTCCTTCATCTCTATCATAATCAGCAATTGTAAGTGGAACTCTTTCTCCTTTTTCATCAACTCTTAAGATAATAAAATTTCCTGGTTGTGTTTTATCAGCAATTAATGGTGCCATAATTTTAAGTTTCTTAATTGTGGGCACCAGTTTTTCTTTTTCAAGTACTGTATACATTTTTTCCTCCTGTTTATAAAAATAAAAACTTCTGTGATTAAAAATAATAGCATTTAAGATAACGGTTAATAAGAACTATTAGCAGTTTAATCCACAAAAGTTTTAGCCAGATAAATAAATTTTAATAATTAATTCTATGTTTTCTTACAACATTTAAAAAATGCTCAAATTCTCGAAAATAATTTGCAGTATTAAATTTGATTTCTATCTCTGCATTCTTAGAAGAATTTGCTGTAACTTTAAATAATCCTTTTAAAAGGCACATATCTAATTCAAGATTGCTTATTTTATCATAATAAGTGTGTTTCATTCTATAGCCGTAGTAATTTTCACTTATTTCTTTAAAACCTTCCTCTGCAAAAACAATCCCATGAGTTGTTGCTACAACAATTTTGGCAGGCTCAATTATCTTAGAATCTTTATTCCTTTCATCTGAATGCCTTCTTTTGATAAAGACAAGGTCAACAATCTCTTCATTTTCAGTAAAAGCAGATTGTTTTGTGACAATTTCTTTGAATATATAGTGAACATCAAAATCCGCCTCTGTGATTTCTTTAATTTTTTCTTCTAAAGATTTCATTTTCATTCCTTTCTATACTGACTTAAATCAATAACAGACTTGAGAAAAAACAGCAGGGGATAACTGGGAAGTAACCCCTGCTATAATTTAATTTACAATTACTTTTCCATGATTTTTTTAGCTTTTTCAAGCTCTTCTTCATAGCTGATCTCAATTCTTGCTGCCTTTGTATCTATTGCCGCCTGAGCAACTGCTGCAGCTACATATGGACCAACCCTTGGATCAAATGGTTTCGGTATTACATAATCCGGCGCTAAATCTTCTTCAGAAATTAAATCTGCCAGAGCATAAGCTGCCGCCTGTTTCATTTTTTTATTGATTTCTTTTGCTCTCACATCAAGTGCCCCCCTAAATATGCCGGGGAAGGCAAGTACATTATTTACCTGATTTGGAAAATCAGAGCGGCCTGTACCTACAATTTTTGCCCCTGCTTCAAAGGCATCATCAGGCATTATCTCTGGTACTGGATTAGCCATAGCAAAAATAATTGGATCTGCATTCATTGATTTAACCATTTCTTTTGATACCAGATTGGCAATTGAAACACCAATAAATACATCTGTTCCTTTCATTATTTCAGCAAGATCTCCAGCCTTATTATCCTTATTAGTTATTTTGGCCAGTTCTTTTTTACTGTCATTGAGTTTATCTCTGCCTTCATAGATAGCTCCTTTGCTGTCCAGAGCAATAATATCTTTTACACCTTCAGCTAAAAGGAGATCTATAATACTTACTCCCGCAGCCCCGGCACCATTTACAACAACTTTAATATCTTCAATTTTTTTATCGACTATTTTAAGAGAATTTATTAAGCCTGCTATAGTAATAATTGCAGTACCGTGCTGGTCATCATGGAAAACAGGTATGTTTAACTCTTCTTTTAATCTTTCTTCAATATAAAAACATTTTGGTGCCTTAATGTCCTCCAGGTTAATTCCACCCCAGACAGACTCCATTTTTTTAACAATTTCTATAAGTTTATCTGGATCTGACTCATCAAGACAGATTGGGAAAGCATCTACCCCACCAAATTCCTTAAATAAAACAGCCTTACCCTCCATAACCGGCATTGAAGCCGCAGCTCCAATATCTCCAAGTCCTAATACAGCACTACCATCACTAACCACAGCAACAAAATTCGCTTTGTTTGTGTAATCAAAAATCTTATCATTATCTTTTTCAATTTCTAAACATGGTGCGGCAACACCGGGTGAGTAAGCCAGTGATAGATCATGCTCATCATTGACAGCCACCTTAGTTTTAACCATTAATTTACCCTGATAATCTTTATGCATTTTAAGGGCTTCTTCATTCAAATTCATTTAATAAACAACTCCTCTTTTAGCTCATTAAAAAAAGCTTATATTTAAAAACTTACTATTATGTTATCATTATTATCATTTTTAAATCAATAATATATCAAAACTAATTTAAAAATGAATCGCTAAATCATTAACATCTTCTGCTGCTTCTTTAACTGATTCTGCCAGTGTTGGATGGGCATGAATGGTATCTGCCAGAGCTTCTGAGGTTGATTCAAGTCTGATTGCAATTGCAGCCTCAGCAATTAAATCTGTTGCATGAGGTCCAATAATCTGTACTCCCAGAATTTGATCCCACTTTTTATCTGAGATAACCTTAACAAAGCCTTCCTCAGATCCAGCTGCTACTGCTTTTCCACTTGCTTTAAATGGAAAACGACCAATCTTAACTTCATAACCCTCTTCTGCTGCCTGTTTTTCAGTCATTCCTACACTTGCTATCTCAGGCAGAGAATAGACACAGTTTGGTATTAAATTGTCGCGTAGTTCATATTCTCCTTTAATATTTTTAATAGCTGTGATTCCTTCTGCAGACGCTTCATGAGCTAAAAGCATTCCTCCTGTAACATCACCAATTGCATAAACTCCAGAAATACTTGTCTCCATGTGAGAATCCACTTTAATAAACCCATTTTCTTTTTCAAGATCAAGTTTTTCCAGGCCGCTAAAAACTGGCTTCCTTCCTACTGCTGCCAGCACCTTATCTGTACTTATCTGATCTATCTTTTCTGAATCTATTTTTACAGTAAGCTTGTCATTTTCTGCAAGAACCTCTGTCACCTTTGAATCAGTAAAGATCTTTACACCATCATCTATAAGTGTTTTTTTGAGAACTTTGACCATTTCCTGATCAAAATTAACTAGAATATCTTCAAGTATTTCGACAATGCTTACCTCAACCCCCAGGCTTGAATAAATGGAAGCCATCTCAACTCCAATTACTCCGCCTCCGATTATGACAATATTCTCTGGAAGTTGATCAAGGTCAAGTGCTTCTCTGCTGGTTATTACACCATCTAAATCCATACCTTTGAGCCCTGGCACAACCGGTGCTGATCCTGTTGCAATTATTATATTTTCAGCCCAAATCTTCTCTTCTGTTTCTCCAGAGACACTGATTTCATGTTCATTAAGGGCTGTTCCTGTTCCCTTGATCAGTTCAACCCCATTTTTCTTAAATAAAGCTCTGATGCCTCCGGTCAGCTTTTTGACTACTCCATTCTTGCGCTCTCTCATCTTATTCCAATCTATTGAATAACCATCGACTATAATTCCAAACTTATCCATTCGCTTTAATTCTTTAATTAATTCCGTATGTTTAAGATAAGCTTTAGTAGGAATACAGCCTCTGTTTAAACAGGTGCCCCCGACAACATCCTTTTCGATTACTACAGCAGAGAGCCCCAACTGGGCGGCTCTAATTGCTGCAACATAACCTCCGGGTCCACCTCCAATTATTCCAATATCATATTTCTTCATTATCTTTAACCTCCAGCATTCTCGCTTAAATCAATTTGAATTACTTATTAAACTATCTTTAAAGTATTTCCTCTAATATATCAACTATGCCCTCAGTACTTTCTGCTATATGGGCACCGGCTTCTTTGAGTACTTTTTCTTTGTTTTCTGCACTACCTGTTCCATCGGGAGCTACAATTGCACCTGCATGACCCATACTGGTATCTTTAGGAGCATTTTTTCCTGCAATAAGAGCAACTACTGGTTTGTTTATATTTTCTCTTATGTATTCTGCAGCAATTTCCTCATCACTACCCCCAATTTCACCAATCAAAACTATAGCTTCTGTTTCTGGATCTTTTTCAAGCAGCGGCAGCATCTCAACAAAGGGAGAGCCGGGAATCATATCTCCACCAATTCCTATTGCTGTAGACTGACCTATACCTCTATTAGTCATCATAAATACAGTCTCATAACAGTTGGTTGCACTTCTTGATAAAACTGCAACTTTTCCAGGTGAGAAAATTCTATGAGCCATAAAGCCCGCTTTTGATTTACCCGGTGAAATAACTCCAAATGAATTTGGTCCAATCACTGTAGCACCATATTTTTTAGAGTGGTGGTAAACTTCCAGCATATCGTGAACAGGTACACCCTCGGCAATTGTGATTACCAGTTTTAGACCTGCATCTAATGCTTCAAAAGCACCTTCTTTAGTAAATCTAGGTGGCACAAATAATACTGTTGCATTTGCGTCATGTTTTTGGACTGCTTCTGCTACTGTATCATAAACCGGTACTCCTAATACCTCCTGACCACCTTTACCCGGTGTTACCCCGGCAACAACATTTGCTCCATATTCAAGCATCTGCTCGGCGTGGAATTTTCCTTCTCTACCTGTTATTCCCTGAACAATTAATCTCGTATTTTCATCCACTAAAATGCTCATATAATGCATCCACTCCTTCCAGAATACTATCTACAGAAATAACAGTGTCTTTCATATTATTAATTATTTCTAATCCTGCTTCTTTATTAGTGCCTTCAACTCTAATTATTACTTTTTTATCTCCTACAGCATCTGCAGCCATCTTTAGACCATTTGCAATCTCATCACAGCGGGTTATACCACCAAAAATATTAATCAGCAGCAGCTCTACATTATCATTTTCAAGAACTATTTTGATTGCCTCTTTTACTCTTTCTGCTGTTGCTCCTCCACCAAGGTCAAGAGCACATGTTACCTCCATACCTTTTTGAGAAATCAGATCCATTGATGACATTATCATACCTGATCCATTACTAATAACACCAATGTTTCCGGTATCTCTAACCGGAATATAAAGAAAATCATATTCTCTAGCTTCAATAACTTTTGGATCTTCTGTTAGTTCATCTCTGAATCTTAAAATATCTTCATGTCTGAATAATGAATTATCATCTATATCAATTTTTCCATCAACTGCCAGCAGGTCTCCAGAATCATCAATTACAAGTGGGTTAATTTCAGTCAGCAGACAGTCATATTCTCTAAATAATTTATAGAGATTTTGTACTATTTCATACAGCGGCTTTAAATATTCCTGCTCCATATCAAAATAATTAATCAGATATCTAATCATATATGATTTAATACCCATCATTGGATTTATAGGTATTTTAGCAATTTTTTCTGGGGTTTCATGGGCAATCTCTTCGATATCTACTCCACCTTCTGTACTAAAAATAAGTAATGGAGTTTTTGTTTTGCGGTCAAGAGTTATACTTAAATACCATTCCTTTTTTACATCTATCATGTCTACAACTAGAAGTTTTTTAATTTTTAAACCTTTAATTTCACTTCCAAGTAGATTTCGACTAATTTCTTTTACCTCTTCAGCATTATCTGCAAATTTAATTCCTCCAGCTTTTCCTCGGCCTCCGGTCTGCACCTGAGCCTTGACAACAACAGGATAGTTTTCAATTTTTGAACTAACACCCATACCTCGAGCAGGTTCATCATCCTGTAGTTTATCCTCTAAATCTTCAAGAGAATCGATAACAACTCCCTTATTTGAAGGAATATCATAATCATAAAATAGTTCCTGTGATTTATATTCTAAAAGCTTCAATATAACACTTCCCTTCTAAAGTATATTTTATGCCCAGAATTCTTCATCTGTTGGTACATCTACATCATCTAATAAATATGCTATTTTAGTTGTGTTAAGTAAATGCTTGAAATAGAAATTCTCAGAAATACTGTTATTACCCCAGGTTCCACAGCCTAATGTAGTTGTCGGTTCTAATCCATTAGTAAAACTACCTCCAACTGTCAGAGAACAGGCAGCATTTATAATTACGCGAGAAACAGTAACAGCTGCAGCAATTTTTTCTATATTTTCTTCATTATTAGAATGGACTGTTACACTATGACCTGTGCCTTCTATATTAAGATTAGTCTGAGCAATATCAATTGCCTCATCCAGATCACTGTAGGCATAGGCGGTATTTACAGGGAAGATTTTTTCTTTTCTAAATACTTCTTTTTTATCTTCTTTATCTCCCTTAACTAAAAGCATAACTGTATCTTTTGGAACATCGATTCCTACTTCAGCTGCAATTTTTGCTGCCGGCTGTCCGACCATCTTTTTATTAAGGTGGCCTTCAGGGAATAATAAATCAGCTAATTTAGCTTTTTCTTCCTCAGCTTCTACATAATAAACATTCTTTTCTTTAAATATTTCAATTGCCTTATCATATTCTTCTTCTGGAAGAATTGAGGTCTGCTCACCAGAACAAATAATTCCATTATCAAAGATTCTTCCTTTAATAATAGTTTCAATCGACTCAGCAAGATCGGTATCTCTATCTACAATACACTGAACATTACCCTGACCTACACCATAAGAAGGTCTACCACTACTGTAAGCAGCTTTAACCATAGCGTGTCCACCTGTAGCAACTACTACATCTGCAGCAGCCATCAGTTCATTAGTCAGTGGTTTGGTAGGTTCTTTAACATTCTGAACAAGGTTTTCAGGCGCATTATGATCTGCCAGGATTTCATTAAACAGTTTAACTGAATAATCAACTGATTCTTTAGAAGCTGGATGAGGAGAAACAATAATTGAATTTTTACCTTTAATAGCATTTACAACATTATTCATCGCTGTTACTACAGGATTTGTTACAGGAGTTAAAGCTGCAACTACACCTACAGGTTTAGCAAAGGTAACTATTCCTTTTTCCTCATCACGGTCAATAATCCCCATTGACTTTCTACCCTTAAGGCCCTTCCACATTATTTTAGCTTTACCTAGATGTTTTTTAACCTTGTCTTCATAAACCCCCATATTTGTTTCTTCATAAATCATTTCTGCAAATTCTTCTGCCCGGTCATACACTAATTTAGTAATTTCTTTAATTATCTGGTCTACTTCTTCCTGCCCGAAATTATTTTCAAATTCTTTTTGTGCTGCTTTTGATTTCTGGACCATTTCCTGAATATCTATACTCATAAAATATACCCCTTTCTTATGCTAAAAATCATGTGTTTTCCTGATTAACTAAAAAGTGTTAACAGTTAACAGTTGTTAAATAAAGTCTCCCTAAGCCCTACTCTGATTACTGAACTTTCAAGCTTAAGGAGATTTTTATATAAATTCGATAATTGTCTCTATTTTAGTAATCCCAGCAGTTAATTAATCTATCAGATGGGAACTTTGTAATTACTTTGCATCCGTCTTCTGTTACGATAACCTGTTCTTCTATTCTTGCAGCATTACCCTCTTCACCATAATAAGTTTCAACAGCAAAGTGCATGTTTTCCTTAATTTCTACAGGGTTTTCACTGGAATGACCAACAGTAATTGTAGGTTTTGACCAGTGAGAAATACCAATACCATGACCAAGCTGAAGAGCTAATCCTTCATGCTTGCTATCCAGTCCCATTTCTTTCCAGTCCGGCCAGCATTCCGCTACCTCATCTGTAGTTGCTCCCGGCTTAATCTTATCAATAGCACAATTAACCAGATCAGAACACTTCTGATAAATTTCTCTCTGCTGTTCTGTTGGTTCACCACAGGAGAATGTTCTGTAATAACATGTTTTATAGCCATTAAAGTCATTAACTACATCCATAAATACTAAATCACCAGGTCTAATAATTCTATCTGAGGCATCATGAGGATGTGGGAAAGCTCTGTCACCGGAAATCGCATTAACATTAAGTACATTTTCTGCACCCAGTTCATGCAGGCGGTATCTCATTAAGGCAACCAGCTCATTTTCTTTAACTCCAGGCTTACAGAATTCAACTATATCTGCGTAAGCACCATCTACCATTGCAGCAGACATTTCAATTAACTGCAGCTCTTCTTTAGTTTTGATAGTTTGAGCATCAAGCATTGTCTGCTGACCATCAACAATGTTCATGTTAAACTTCATAAATGCCTTCATCAGAGGAACTGTCAGTATATCTACTCCTACAGGTTCATTTTCAAGACCGTACTCTTTTAAGATTTCATAGATTTCTTTAATTCCTGCTTCTGAGCCGCCACCAGGAATTGTACCTCTCATGTCACCTACTGCAGGTCTGATGTTTTCATTTTTCAACCAGGGAGTCATCAATTTTTTAGTAGGAACTGCACTTCCTATCTCAAATAAAATTGGCTCCTGTCCCTTAGGTAATAAAGCATATCTACCTAATTTATCTCTGGACCATTCACCTACTTTAGTACTTGTAATATATCTTATATTGTCTGGGTCATAAACAAGCATTGCTCCTACGCCATCTTTTTCCATCTGTTCTCTTGTCTTGCGGAGTCTATCCTTCCTAAGTTTAGCATAATCAACTCTCATCTCATGGTCTACACCCATTGTTCCGTATGTCATATTATTTCCTCCTATTATAAATTGCGTTTAGTTTTAATCATTATTTATAAATCATCATTAATCTATCAACTGCTGCTCTAATTCAAATTTGTGATTAAGAGAAATCAAGTCCACCATTAACGTTAATTAACTGACCTGTTACATATGATCCTGCTTCACTTGCTAACCAGATAACTGCTCCAGCCATATCTTTACCATAACCATATCTACTTAAAGGAATTTCTTCTAATTCTACTTCTTTCATCTCTTCAAAACTGATTCCTCTCTTCTCAGCATCTGCTTCAACAAAAGCCCAGTGCATTTCAGAAGCAGCTAATCCAGGGCATAAAGCATTAACATTTACATTATAGGGAGCCATTTCAAGTGAAAGTGCCTGAGTCATTGTGTGAACTGCACCTTTAGAAGCACCATAAGTAGCTGATTCAGCATGTCCTACTTTACCAAAGAAAGAACCGGTATTAACAATTGTTCCACTTTCCTGCTTCTTCATCTGTTTTGCAGCATGTTTGCAGCCAAAAAACATACCCTTAAAGTTAACGGCCAATATTTTATCAATTGTTTCTTCTGGAGTCTCATAAACATTACCGGTTTCAATATGAATACCTGCATTGTTATACATAATATCTAATCTTCCGTATTTTTCTACAGTTTCTTCAACTATAGCTTTTACATCTTCTTCTTTAGATACGTCTACAATCTTAGCAAAGCCTTCTAATCCAGGGTTATCTTTTTTGATTTCTGCAAAAGTATCCTTCACTTTTTCTTTAATATCTCCCATAACTACAATACAGCCTTCTTCTGCCAGTTTTCTTGCAGCACCAGCACCTATACCCTGTGCACAACCATTAACAATTGCAACCTTACCCTTTACACTTGTAAATTCACTCATTTAATTCACTCCTTTAGATTTTTAATTAATTTTTATTTTTATACAGATTTGACATTTATATTAAACCTCTTTTATTGTCTGTAAATCCTTTTTAATAAGTTTAACAGGATTATTATTTTCCAGACTTAGAGGTTCGCGATCATAATAATTTTCAAATACTATCCAACCCGAATAATCATGCTTTTTTAAAACTTCAACTGTGTCATAAAAACCGGTATCGCCTTCACCCAGTAAAGCTCCACTTAAGTCTTTGTTTTTACCATCTTTTACATGTACCTGGCAGACATATTCAATTAATTCATCTAATATTTCTGCAGTATTATAATCTTTATGTAAAAAATGGTTTTGAGAATCGAAATATAATTTGATATTATCTCTATTTACTTCTTCAATTAACCTTTTAATTTCAGAAACTGTAAGGTTATTTTCTGTAGCAATTGTAATACCTTTACCTTCTGCATAATCACAGCCAAATTGTAAATAACTCACTGCTTCCTGAAACTCATCTTCATTAGTTATTTCACTTTCAACAAAACTGGGTATCATAACTATTGGAATCTTCATCGCTTCTGCTGCATTAATTGTTTCAACCAGAGCTTTATTCATTAGATCTCTTTCAGCAGTACCCTCTGGTTTTGTCATTGCTACCTCATCTAATTCTCTAATAGTTATTGAAGGAAATGAAATATTATATTTTTCAGCAAGCTCAAGGTATGCATCCTGCACAAAATCATTTGAAAGCAGAAAACCGCGCGAGCTGTGCCCAATATCCAGCTGGATACCGTCTAATCCTATTTCAGCTGCTAATTTACAGCCATATGGACCTTCCATAGGAAGGGACCAGTGACAAATACCAATTTTATTGTCCAAAATTATCACCTGCCTTTTTAAAAATTATTAACCAATTTCTGAAACTTTTACAGGTCTTTTTTCATCATGTGATTTTTGAGCCGCAATTGATAGTACAACTGCCTTTCTTCCATCTTCACCAGTTACCGGAGGCTCTTCATCATTATAAACAGACTCTACAAAGGCTTTTACTTCTCCAAAAAATGCTTCTGGATATCTTTCTATATTAAAGTATAGTGGAACATCTTTATGAGTACCTTCTGGATTAGTTAACTCTACCTGATTTGGTCTCTCATTTTTGGCAATTGCACAGCCCTTTGAGCCAAATACTTCTACCCGCTGATCATAACTGTAGCCGGTTTTTCTGGAATTATTGATAGAACCAACTGCCCCATTGGCGAATTTAAAACTGATCATTGTTGTATCTAAATCACCAAGTTCTCCTATTCGCTCATCAACTAAAACACTTCCTGTTGCATATACTTCTACAATTTCTTCGTCTGCTAAAAATCTAGCCATATCAAAATCATGGACAGAAGTATCAAAGAATATACCTCCACATACTTTTAAATATTCCAGATGTGGTGGTTTGGGATCTCTACTTGTAATGTTAACAATATGTGGTTCTCCAACATTACCATCTAAAACATGCTGCTTTGCCCGCTTAAAGGTCGGATCAAAACGTCTGTTAAAACCAACCATAAATTTAACTCCAGCTTTATCTACAATATCCAGAACTTCATCAATATCTGCAAGAGATAAAGCAATTGGTTTTTCACAGAACATGTCTTTACCTGCTTCTGCTGTTTCCTTAATTATTTGTTCATGGGTATCAGTAGATGTAGCTATGACTACAGCATCTATATCGTCACGTGCAAGAATTTCTTTATAGTCATCATATAATTCTACACCTTCAATACCCACTTTTTCTGCTCTTTCTATTGAAATATCAGAAACACAAACTAATTCTGCTTCCGGGATTTTATAGGCAATATTTTTTGAATGAATCTGACCCTGTCTCCCCATACCTAAAACAGCCATTCTCACTCTTTTTTTATCTGTACTGAATACTTCTTTCATATGATTTCCTACCTCATTTCCTTAAAATGATTTAATTTATACCTTACAAACTGAATCAGCATGACTGGTAATTGATTCGATCAATTTATCTTCTGTTACTTCTTCATCTGTAAATTCACCAGTTTTTTCGCCCTGATGCATAGTTACAATTCTGTGACTTACACCCAAAATTTCTGGGATCTCAGAAGAGATAACTAAAACAGCAAGACCCTTTTGGGCAAGTTCACCAATTAAGTTATGTATCTCTGCTTTAGAACCAACATCGATACCACGGGTAGGTTCATCAAGAATTAATAATTTCGGATTTAAAGAAAGCCATTTACCGATAACTACTTTCTGCTGATTACCTCCACTTAAATTAACCACTTTTTGATTGGGTCCGGTTAAACTAATAGATAATTTGTCCTTATAATCATCAAAAATATCTCTAACTTCTTTTTCTTTAATAAAACCAGCATTTTGCATATTTGGTAATTTAGCTAAACTCATATTATCCAAATTACTCATTCCAAGTACCAGACCCTGTTCTTTTCTGCTTTCTGGTACCAGACCAATACCCATCTTTACAGCTGTTTTTGAATGATCAATATCAACTTTTTCACCTTCAAAATATATTTGACCAGAATCAGGCTGATTAATACCAAAGATTGTTTCAGCAACTTCAGTTCTTCCAGCACCCAGCAATCCATAAAGACCTAAGACTTCGCCTTCTCTGATACTAAAATTGATATTTTCAAACTCACCTTCTCTACTTACATCTTCAAATCTAATTACTTCATCACCATATTTTTTTATTTTTTTAGAAGTAAAGAAATCTGTAATATCTCTACCTATCATTTTTCTGGTTATTTCGGGTTCATCAGTTTCAGCTGTATTTAAAGTATCAATCTTTTGTCCATCTCTAAGAACTGTGATTGTATCTGAAACTTCAAATATCTCATTTAATTTATGAGATATATAAATAATACCCAGACCCTGCTCTTTTAATAATTCAATATTTCTGTAAAGAACCTGTACTTCTTCCTGAGTAAGTGAAGCTGTAGGTTCATCAAAGATGACTATATTTGCATCATAGGAGATAGCTCTTGCAATTTCTACCATCTGCTGATGTGCTATTGTAAGATCACTTATTAAATCAGAAGGTTTAAACTGGCAGCCCAATTTTTTAATAGCACTGTCGGCTCTATCATTTAGATTTTTCCAGTTTACTCGTCCTCCACCCTTTGTCGGTAAACTTCCTAACAAAATATTTTCTGCCACTGTCATTTGAGGTACTAAAGATAACTCCTGGTGAATCAATATTATACCCTTTTCTTTAGCATCAAGTGGATTGGTGAATTTTACCTCATCACCTTTATAAATAATTTGTCCTTCTTCCGGAGTGTAAATTCCAGCCATAACCTTCATCAGGGTTGATTTTCCGGCTCCATTTTCACCAACTAAGGCATGAACTTCACCTTTATTTACATTAAAAGAAACGTTATCACAAGCTTTAACTCCTGGGAAAATCTTGGTTATATTTTTTAATTCTAAAATCTTTTCTTTATTATCACTCATGGAAAATCACCTACTTTCTATAACAATAATTCTGTTATTATTTTTATTAATTTTGGGGTGATTTCTGCAGAAGTAAAATTGCTTCTGCAGATAAATCACCTTATTAATGAGTTTTTTACCAGGTTGGTCTTTCATATTCATCGATATTTTCATCTGTAACTTTTGGTGTATCAAAATACTGGAAGAAGTCCATATCTTCATCTTTAGCTAATCTTACCGCTGCTTCAACTGTATACTCAGCATCATCGATTGGTGACTGATAAAGTGTACCATAAAGGATATCTCCTTTTTTCATTTCATCATAACCGTCAGCGAACATAGTAGCACTGGTCATCTTAAGTTCTTCTCTCTCAGCAGACTTAATTGCATTAATAGCACCCATACCCATGTTGTCATCACCAACATAAACACCATCAATTTCACCTTCATCATACTTGGTCAGATAATTTTCCATTACTTCCTGCGCTTTTTCTCTATTCCAGTCAGCAGGTTGTGTTTCAACTATTTCTATATCTGGATAATTTTCTTCAATTTCCTCGTGAAAACCTTTAGATCTTTCTTCTGCAGTAATATAACCCGGTGTTCCCATAACCTCTACTACTTTACCTTTTTCATCCAGAGCTTCAGCCATCATTTGAGCAGCATATTCACCCTGAGTAATATTATCGGGGCCAGCAAAACCTTCTACTAATTCCAAACCACTTTCATCGATTTTAGAGTTAGCAATTAATACGGGAATACCTCTCTCCTTTACCTGTCTTAAAACCGGTACAATCGCTTTACCGGATACAGGCCAGACAACTATTACATCAACATTTTTAGTCATTAAATCCTGAATCTGATTAACCTGCTTCATTGGTTCTCCACGAGCATCTAAAATAATGGTTTCTACTCCCATTTCTTCTGCTTTTTCTCTAAATGCTTCATCATGAAGTGTCTGATAACTATCAACACCAGTGTTGTTAGCTGTCATTCCGATTGTGATATCACTATTATCCTGGGCCATAACAAATCCACTAGCTGCCATCAAAATGAAACTGAGTGTTAATACAATAAATAATTTTCGCAATTAAATTGCCCCCTTATTCTTTTAAAAATCTTTTTTTAATCCTGCTGTCCAAAAGCTAAAATATAACCCTTTCTTTAAAACCTTTCGACTCCCTACTTTATCACCTCCTCACTAATTAATAGTGATAAAATAATGTATTTAGAGTGATTAGAATATTTTACTATTCAGCCGGTTTAAATTTCTTACTGATATAAATTACTAAGATCAGTATAACACCCATTAAAAGCATATTATAAAATGTATGAACATTCATTAAGTTTAAACCATTATTTAAAATACCTATTACAAATATACCTCCAAGTGTTCTGATAAGATTACCATAACCACCATCAAGGTTTGTTCCACCTAAAACAACTGCAATTATAACCCAGAGGTGATTCATTCTTCCTAAGGTTGTAGTTGCCGTATTTATTCTTGAAGCAGATACTATACCTGCTAAAGCAGCAAGCCCACCACTTAACATAAAATTTATTATTATATGTTTTTTTACTTTGATACCTGCCTTTTCAGCTGCATCCATATTTCCTCCAACTGCATATGCATCTCTGCCGTGGGTTGTATTACGCAGTACATACTCTCCTAAAATAAGAAGCACAATAAATATCACAGCCGGTAATGGAACTGGTCCAATACTTGTAGAAGCCAGATAAGTAAAGTTCATATTGGTACCAATAATTGCTCTCTCTCCTGTGTACACAAAGAGTAAACCCTTAACTCCTATCATTGCAGCCAGAGTAACAATAAAGGCATTAACCTGAGCTTTAGCTACAAATATACCATTTATAGTACCAATTATGACTCCTGTTGCCAGTGAAGCAAGTACAGCAACAATTAAACCATACGGCTGTAAACCTATAACAACTGCGGCACACAAAGCCATGATCATTCCTATTGAAAGATCAATATTCCCGTTGATTATAATATAGGTCATTCCAATAGCCATGATTCCGTTGATTGAAGTCTGCATTAATATATTCTGGAAGTTAGAGAAAGAAAAGAAATCAGGATCCATAACTCCAAAAAATACAATTGTCAAAAACAGTATTATCCAGATTGATTGATCTTTTACAAATTCAATTATTTTATTTTTCATGCCCATAGTTTCCCCCTTTTAGAGGCAACATCCATCCAAACTGCTGCAATGATGATTACCCACTGTACTATCCACTGTGTATAATATGGGAATCCCAGCATAATAAACGCATTGCTCAGAAATCCTAAAATTAAAACACCAATTAATGTCTTTATAACACTCCCAGAGCCTCCAAAAAGACTTGTTCCCCCAAGAACAACTGCTGTCAGTACAGTAAATTCGTAACCTTCACCTATATAGTTCTGGGCTGACATCATTCTTGAACCCATCATAATTCCTCCGACTGCAGTAGTAACTCCAGTCACTATATATGTAAGAAAGGTTATATAATTATCTTTAATACCTGTGTATAAACTGGCAGTTCTATTTCCCCCAAGTGCAAACAGATATTTTCCATAAACTGTTTTTGTCAGAACAATTGTAAAGACGGCCACAAATATTCCAAAAATAATTACCGGTGTTGGTATTCCAAAAACAAAGCCTCTGCCCAAAAATCTAAACCATCCCTGATCAGGATTTGCTATAGAAGAATATTTACCACCCGTATAAATCAACGTAACAGCCTGTAAGATCGGAAGCATACCTAAAGTCACAATCATTGAATTAAGTTTCAAATACCCTATTAACGTACCATTAATCATTCCCACTATTACACCAACTGCTAAAGTAATAAGAATTGCTGGAATCGGACCAACCTTGTCATGTAAGTTAATCACTAAAACTGTAGAAAGTGATAAAAGAGATCCAATTGATAAATCAAAATTACCGCTGATCAATATAAAAGTTATTCCACAGGCTAATACCCCGGTTATCGAAACCTGTCTGAGAACTAATATAATATTTCTTGCTGATAAGAATTTATCAGAGACCAGTGATACACCAATTATTAATAAACCAAAGAAAATGAGTATACCCTGATTTTTCATTATCTCAAGAATCTTTGCCTTATCTATTTTGCCCAAACTCATACCTTGTCCTCCTATTTCAAAGAATTTTGAATATTTTGTAATTGTGCTGAATCTATTTAATTTTCAAAATTATATAAGCTGTGAATATTTATATTATTGAACTTTAAATTGTTTTGTAATTAACCATGTAATGCTAAAGGAAGTGGTAGGTTCTTAATAATATAAGGGAAAACATAATTTAACTATATATTCACAGCTCAATCTTATTATTCTTATAATAATTTATATAATTATGATAATAATAAGCTAATTGGATTTTCTAAAGCACTTTTAATCTTCTGTAAAAATTCTGCAGCAGGTGCTCCATCAACTGCACGATGATCATAAGCCATACTCAGCCAGAGCATTGGTCTAATTTTAACTTCTCCCTCAACTGCAGCAACTTCATCTGAAATCTGACCTACTCCTAAAATTGCTGCTTCTGGTTGATTGATTATTGGGGTGAAGATTTCGGTTTCAAATCCGCCAAGATTTGTAATTGTAAAAGTTCCACCACTAAGATCATCATTATTTAATTTACCTTCTCTTGCTTTATTAACTAAAATTTTTCTTTCTTTTGCAATCTCTTCTAAATCTTTTCCGCCAGCATTTTTAATCACAGGAACAACAAGTCCATCTGGAACATCTACTGCAATCCCAATATTGATATTACTTTTAACTATCATTCTATCTCGACTGATATGAGAATTAATTTCAGGATATTTCTTCAGCATTCTCGAAGCTACTAATATTAAAATATCAGTATATGAAATATGTTCTTCTGAAATCTGCTTTATCTCTTCTCTTAATTCTTTTATTTCTTTCATATCAACTTTTACTGTTGTAGTGACCTGAGGAACTTCCTGGAAGCTCTGAGTCATTCTCTTAGAAATAATTTTTCTTAAGCCAGTAAATTCGATCTCCCGGTCAGCGCCAGTATCCTGTACAGTATAACTGTCAACATCACTGCTCTGTACTCTGCCACCTGCACCTGTTCCTTCTAAATTATTTAGATCTATTCCTCTGGCGGCTGCTTTTTTCTCTGCCGTTGGAGTTGCTGAAGGGAAATTATTATTTACATAGTCTCTAACATCAGCTTCTATAACCGCATCTCTACCCTGAGCTGGCTGAATATCTTTCAGCCTAACCCCCTTTTCTTTTGCCAGTCTTTTTGCTGCAGGAGAGGCTTTGATTTTCTCACCTTCTGTTCTAATTACCTTTTCTGGTTCTTCAACTTCTTTTTCCTCTTCTTCTGAAACTTCTTCAACAGCATCTTTGCTGCTCTCTAAATCAAAATCGATTGAATCAATATCTTCGCCCTCTTCTGCTATTACTGCTACTAAATCCCCAATAGGTGCAGTTTCATTTTCTCCAACAAAAATTTTTGCTAAAATACCCGCTTCTTCTGCTTCTACTTCAAGACTGGCCTTATCAGTCTCTATCTCAAATAACGGATCACCAACTTCAATCTGATCTCCCTCTGCTGCAATCCAGTTAAAAATCGTTCCTTCTGTCATTGTTTCTCCAAATTTAGGCATTTTCACTTCATAAGCCAACTAAATCACCTCTATTATTAATTTATTTAACATAACAGGCTTTTCTTATTGCCTCTGCCATATCATCTGTATCAGGCATTGCAAAATTCTCTAATTTTGCATTATATGGTGTTGGTACTTCCAAACCTGCTACTCTCTGCAGTGGTGCATCTAAATAATAAAAAGCATCACTTTCATAAATTTTTGCAGCAATTTCTGCTCCAAATCCACCGCGTTTTACGGCCTCATGGGTTACTATTAATCTTCCTGTTTTAGATACAGATTTAATTATTGTTTCTTCATCAAATGGTACTAAAGTAAGTGGATCAATAATTTCAGTGCTAATTCCTTCTTCTTTTTCCATTTTTTCTGCTGCTTCTATAGCTCTCGGTAGAAGATATGAATTAGCAATTAAAGTTACATCACTGCCTTCTCTTTTGATATCTGCTTTCCCAAATGGAATTGTATACTCTTCTTCTGGAACTTCACCTTTAAAGCTGTATGCCATTTTATGTTCAATAAACATAACCGGATTATCATCTCTAATCGCAGTTTTTAAAAGTCCCTTTGCATCATAAGGTGTTGAAGGCATAACTACTTTCAATCCTGGAACATGCATAAACCACGCTTCTAAACTCTGAGAGTGCTGTGCAGCACTGCCTCGACCGCCTCCCCCCTGGGTTCTAATTACTAAAGGTACATCAACTTTGCCTCCAAACATATATCTCATTTTTGCTGCCTGGTTTACTATCTGATCCATAGCTACTGCAGTAAAATCTATGTACATTAATTCTGCAATTGGCCTCATTCCGGTAATAGCTGCACCTAATGCACTACCGATTAAAGCTGATTCAGAAATGGGAGTATTTCTGATTCTTTCTTTTCCATATTTATCTAATAAACCCTGGGTTACACCATAAATTCCGCCGTGTTCAGCAATATCTTCACCCATTACAAAAACATTTTCATCTCTATCCATTTCTTCTATAATTGCTTCTTTCAAAGCATCTTTAACTGTTATTGTTCTCATAAGTTAGTCTCCTTCCATCTGGTTTAGTCAGAAAAGACATCTTCAAATACTGTTTCTATTTCAGGTTCTGGACTTTCTTTAGCAAATTTAACTGCTGCCTTTACTTCATTTTTTACTTTCTCTTCTATTTCATCCAGTTCCTTGGAATCAATTCCTTTTGTTTCGATTAGAAATTCTTTATATTTTTTTATGGGACATCTTTCTTTCCATTTTTCTACTTCTTCCTGATCACGGTAAAGCTCAGGATCTCCCACAAAATGACCTTTCCAGCGATAAGTTTTAGCTTCAATTAATGATGGTCCTCCACCTTTTCGAGCTCTCTTAACTGCTTCACCAACAGTTTCATAAACATCTAAAACATCATTTCCATCAACAATCACACCCGGCATATCATAACTATTGGCGCGAGCTGCTACATCTTTGACAGAAAGCATTTCATCTGCAGGACCGGTTAAGCCGTATAAATTGTTTTCACAAACAAATACTACCGGCAGATCCCAGATTGCAGCCATATTTAATGCTTCGTGAAAAGCACCCTCATTTGTTGCTCCATCACCAAAAAAGCAGATAGTTACCTGATCAGTTCCTCTCATCTTAGATGATAAAGCTGAACCGGCTGCAATACCCATTCCACCTGCAACTATACCATTTGCACCTAGAATTCCAATATCAGGATCAGCAATATGCATGGATCCACCTTTTCCTTTGCAGTATCCTGTTCCTTTTGCCAGTAATTCTGCTGCCATTTTATCAACCTTTCCACCTTTAGCAATACAGTGGCCGTGGCCGCGGTGAGTACTGGTAATTAAATCATCATCATTCAAATTTGCACAGGCTCCAACTGCTACAGCTTCTTCCCCGGTGTATACATGCATTGGACCGCGCACAAGTCCCTGATTAAATAATTTAATAGCATTATCTTCAAAAAATCTGATTTTCAACATTTTTTCATACATTTCAAATAATTTTTCTTTTGATTTACCCACTAAAATAACCTCCCCATGCTCACATTTTAATTATTAAAAACAAATATTTATTTAATAACTGTTAACAGTTAAAAGTTAAAATAAAAAATAACAATTTTCAAAATATAATAATATTTTTTGGCAGTGATTGTCTATGTAGTTAATTAAAGCATTTGTTTAACACTTTTAGGTAACAGTTAACAGTTATTCTTAGGCACTGAATTTATTATAAACTAATTATTTTAATTTGTCAAAAAATTTGTCGAATTATCTATTATTTTTTTATATAAATTATTTTAACCTTATGTATCCCCTGTTATTACTAGTTTTTTTATATAATATAACAGGGGTGAAATTCAAAAACTTAAATTTTCAACGCCAAAAAATTATAGCTTTTAAAATATAATCCACTACAATGGATCAGCACAATGAACCAGCTATAATTTTCAGAGATTTAAAATTCTGAATATTTTTGATAAAAAAATAAGCTCAATGTAATAATTGATAATTTAATAATTTTATTTATAGGTATATTCATAAAAATTATCAATTATTATGTTTTTTGCATTTTCTATATGATCATCCATTAATTCAACTGCTCTGTCAACATCTCTTTCTTTGACAGCCTCAAAAATTTCTAGATGTTCAAAATAAGCTTCTTTTGCTCTTTCTATACCTGAGAGATCAACAACCCTGTAAAATGTTATCCGAGCATTATAACTGTTGATTAATTTAATCAGCCTCTCATTTCCACAATTATTAATAATTACCTCATGCAGTTTGTTATCCGCATTGATAAATTGTTCTACTTTATCTTTATCTAAATCTTCTTTTGCTCGTTTAAATATCTTATCTAATTTTTTTATATCCTTTTCTGGAATCTCTGCAACCGCTTTTCTAGTTGCTGATGTTTCTAAAATTTTTCTAATCTCATAAATTTCTCTAACATCTTTTTCTTTGATTTCTTTAACATAAAATCCACTCCGAGGAATGGATTCTACCAAATTTTCTTTTTCAAGTATGGTAAGCGCCTGTCTAACCAGACTCCTGCTTACACCAAGCTGTTCGGCCAAATTTTTATCAATGATTCTCTCTCCAGGCTTTATCTCGTGATTGATAATTTTTGTTTTTATTATTTCATAAACTTCATCACCCAGATTTTTATATTGATGACCCAATTTTTCTGAAAATTCATATTCATTTTTAATGTAAAGAGATATATTTTTATTAATTTCTTTCTTATTGGTATCCATAATAATTTTCCTTTCATAATATACCACTACTTATATGAGAATAAGTAGTGGCTAATAATTTATCGTAAATTACTAGTTATCATCTTTAATCATGTCTTTTTCGATAAATTCGACAATTTCTTTAACTGCTGTTTGAGAATCTTCTCCTTCAGCTTTAATAGTAACCTTATTTCCTTTAGAAACTCCAAGCCCCATAACAGCCATCACATCTTTTGCATTAACTTCTTTTCCTTCAAATGTTACACTTATTTTCGAAGTGTATTGACTAACTTTTTTTGTGAACTCTGCTGCTGGCTTAGCGTGCATTCCCGTTTTATTTCTAATTTGCACTGTCTTTTCTGCTACCATGATAATCTCCTCCTTTTCTACCTTAAATTAATTTTTCCACTTTATTTGTAGTAACTTATAATTGTTAACATACTATAATAATAATTGAAACTGATGATAAGGTCAAGGAATTTGGCCAATTAATTTAAACTAATCGAAATTTTTCACAATCATATACAGATAAATCAGACACTAAATAATTAGATAAATAAATAATGGAATAGTAAATATCATTAAAATTATAGTAGAAAAAATAGCCTTTGAAGCAAAATCACCCGTATGACCATATTTCTGCATAATCACCGGTGAACTTGCGAAAACAGGCATTGCCGTCAGTAATGTAATAACTCCACTTAAAAGTTTCGGCAGAGAAAAAAATCTGAGAACAGAATACACCAACAACGGAAAAAATAAAAGCCTTAAAAAAGAAACTAAATATATCTTTTTATTACTAATAATATCTTTTAATCTGCTCTTAGCAAGCTGCAGGCCAATAAAGATCATAGCAAGTGGAACTGTGATATTTCCAATACTCTCTGTTATATTGATTAAAAAACCAGGTATCTCAACCCCAATAATCACAATAATTATACTGGTCAGCAGAGCAATTATAGGCGGAGAAAAGATATTACTTAAAAAATTGCTCTGATCATTTTTTTTACTATTATTAAGCAGCCAGATTCCAAAGGTCCAAACTACCAGATGCATCCCAAAATCATAAAAAATAGCTAAAATTAAACCCTGACTTCCAAAAACAGCAAGACAGATGGGTGCCCCTACAAAAATATTATTACTAAAAGAAGTTACAAATGCTAACTCGTTTCTATCTTTTTTGGGATATTTTAAAAGCTTAGTAATAAATATAATAATTATGATTGAGCTTAAGGTTATAATAAAGGAGGTTAACGGCATAACTAAATATCTTTTTAACATATTTAAATTGAAATCCTTAACTATATTTGTAAATATTAAAGCGGGAAAAGCAATATCAATTGTTAACTCTGCTATTCCTTTTTCTGCTTCCTGCTTAATTTTAGCAGAACGCTTTAAATAAAAACCAAGTGCAATCAAAACTGCCATTAGTAAAAGCTGTTCTAAAATTGGATAAATACTGCTCACTATACCGCTACCTCCTTTTAATTATAATTGAGTTTTAAACTCCTGCTTCTACAACAAAAAGTTTAACTGGCTTATCACTGGTAACTACAAATGAATGGGTGCTGTTATTTTTTGTTAAGACAGCATCACCAGCTTTCATTTTAACCAGTTCTCCATCAACTGTCATTTCCCCTGTGCCTTCTACCATAAAATAAATCTCTTCACTTCCCTCATGAGTATGTTCACCAATCTGAGTTCCAGGCTCTAAAATTAATTCATGCAGAAAATGCAGTGAAGAATCAAAATCATCCGGGAACCCATCTACATCAGGCAGAGCCTCATCTTTCCCCATTAATTGTGTTATATACATCTTTCCTTTTCCACCAAGAGTCTCAATATATACCTGTTCGACATCATCTTTACCTCTTTTAATCATTTTATTTTCCCCCTTAAAAATTTTTGTCTAACTCCAGAGCACTCCAAAATCCATTTCTTGTTGCATCCATAATATGTCCACATCCATAACCAACTTCTAAAGAATAAATTTCATAATCTTTGTCTAAAAGCTCTTTTTTCATTTCTGCTGTTTTTATTTGTTGAAATCCTACAGCACTTAAAACATTGTCACAACTAATTTCTTTTTCCTGACCATCATATTCTACAACAACACCATCTGCTTTAATTTCTTTCACTAAATGTGAGCTTAAAACTTCAATTTTATTATCTTTAACTACTTTTCTTAAGTGAGCAGCTAGCATTGGGCTTAGTTCTTCTGCAATAGAATCCTTCATTTCTAAGATTTTAACATTTTTATTTTTTTCTCTTAAAAACATTGCCGTATCCAAGCCAACTCCACTGCCGCCTATGACACAAATATCTTCTCCAAGATTCTTACCATTATCCAGAAGCTTATCTACTGCAGTCTCCAAATATTCACTGCCTTTTACAGGAAGTTTTACTGCTCTTGAACCAACAGCCAGCACAACTACATCCGGGGAGTACTCCTCTATTTTACCAGCTGTTGCCTCAGTTGATAAGTTAAGATTAATACCCAGTCTTTTGATCATAGTTCTGTAATAATTTAATAAACCGCTAAATTCGGTGCTTTTATATTCTGGTACTGAAGCAGCCTTAACTAAGCCTCCAATATAATCATTTTTTTCTAAGATTGTCAGCTTATGACCCAATTTAGAGGCCGTAATTGAATATTCCAAACCGGCAGGGCCGGCACCTACTACAACAATACTTTTGGGAGCTTGAGTCTTTTTCATTAGATTTTTATATTCATAACCAAGCTCCGGATTAACAGCACAGGCTAAGTATTTTCCGGTATCAATGCTGCCTGTACATTCATTACATCTGAGACAAGTTCTAATTTCTTCTAGCTGATCATTCTTGATTTTTTTAGCTAAATCAGGATCTGCCAGTAGTTCACGTCCAAAATTAACTAAATCTGCTTTTTCTTCTCTTACTGCATTTTCGGCAATTTCAGGTTTTATTCCAAGGCTTCCTACAGCTATAACCGGTATTGCTACTTCCTTTTTAACCGCTTCTGATAAGTAAAGCAGCTGATCAAAAGGATCTCCCTGCATTGGGAAATGTTTTAAGCTTTCATAATTACCATGGGTTACATCAAGACAGTCTATTCCTTCTGCTTCCAGTACTTTCGCATATTTCAAGCCTTCTTCTAAACTCAAACCACCCACTGAAGCTTCTTCTGCGCTTAAGCGAAAAAACAGCGGGAAATCTCTGCCGACTTTCTGGCGTATCCTCCGAATTATTTCCACAGCAAAACGGCATCTGTTTTTAAAACATCCACCCCACTTATCATCTCTCAAATTTGTTAAAGGAGAAATAAACTCCTGAATTAAATATCCATGGGCACCATGTAATTCAACCCCATCAAAGCCGGCTTTTTTTGCTCTCAGAGCAGCCTCTGCAAAATTTTCAATAGTCTTTAAAATTTCCTCTTCTGTCATCGCTTTCGGCATATCTCCACCAACTTTAGATTTAACTGCTGAAGGTGCTAAAGGAGGTTTCCCCTTTAAATTAGAACTAAAAACCTGTCTGCCAACATGATGAATTTCGGGAATGATTTTGCTCCCGGCACGATGCACAGCTTTAACCAGTTCATTTAGACCCGGCAAAAATCTATCGTCATGGATTGCAGTCGGATTACCATAAATCCTTCCCTGTTCCCATTCAATACAGGTATTTTCTAAGATAATTAAGCCCACATCACTTTTAGCCCTTCTAACAAAGTATTCTATTAATTTATCAGTCACTTCTCCTGATTCACTGGCATATTTGGTATACATCGGAGCCATAGAAATTCGATTTTTTAAGCTAAGACCATTAATCTCAATTGACTGCATTAATTTTTTCTTCACAATTTTTTCACCTCTTAATTAAATTTAATTGTAATAATTTGAAAGTTAAAAATCACTCCATAAAATTCACCTCCGGTTGATCACAATGTTATATTTACCTGGAGCAAATACAATAATAATATTTTCAAAATTCACAATTCTGAACTTTAAAAAAAAGAGGGGACTGAAGAAAACCATTTATTTCAAAATGATTTTCCTCAGTCCCATAAAATCTATAGTTCAAAGGTTCGTCCACTTAGAGTTTCGGCTACCTGGTCAGATTCAGAAGTTTTACTTCCTTCCCCCGTTGGCAACATAATTTTTTCAAATTAGTATTTTCCTCTAAGCTTCCTACGAATTAAACGTTATTAAATTACTGTTAACAATTAACACAATTAAATTATAAATGATATTTTTTTCATTGTCAAGTTTTATTTCTAAAAAGATATCCTTTTTTAAACCAGCAAATAAACTGTTGACTGTCTAAATGATAATTTAAAGTCCATATATTATTTCCTGTTTGTATTCTGATTTATCTCCTTTTCTTAATTCCTTAAGCAGATTAGCAGTAAACTCCTCCAGCTTATAATCTTCTATTTCACTAAGATCAATCCACTGATAAGATTGAGCTTCCTCATTCAAAACTACTTGATTGGAATCACTGCGGCAGATAAAATCAACAAATATAAAATGTTTTTTATTCTGAAAAGATTCAGAGTAAATGCTTTCTGTAATTCCAAGCAGCTTAACATCATAAACTTCAAGCCCTGTTTCTTCTTTTACCTCTCTTAGAAGTGTTTCTTCCATAGTCTCTCCAAGTTCTATGTGCCCACCTGGAATTACATATTGCTGATTCCATTTATTTGATTTGCAGATTAAAACCTTATCTTCTGAGTTTAAAATAACAGCACCTACTGTTGCTTCTGGATGTCTCATCTTATTCTCCTATAATTTTGACTAAGACTCTTTTTTCTCGTTTACCATCAAATTCTCCGTAAAAAATCTGCTCCCAGGGACCAAAATCAAGCTTTCCTTCCGTTACTGCAACAACAACTTCCCGCCCCATAATCTGTCTTTTTAGATGAGCATCTGCATTTTCTTCAAAACCATTGTGAGCATACTGCGAAATCGGCTCATGTGGAGCTAATTCTTCCAGCCATTCTTTATAATCCTGATGCAGACCACTCTCATCATCATTAATAAAGACACTGGCTGTAATATGCATTGCATTTACCAGACATAATCCTTCCTGAATACCGCTTTCATTTAAAATTTTTCTAACCTGATTTGTAATATTGATTAACTCAACTCTCTCGTCTGTATTGAAATATAAATACTTGCGAATAGACTTCATTTAATCCACTCCTCTTTTTTAAGAAATTTTCCTGCCAGACTTAACTAACTTATATTTTTATAAATTTAATGCCTATTTTCAATTAAAAGCTGTTATAAAACAAATAAGAAGCCATAAGAACTACAACAATTGTTAATACAGTTTTGACCATTTTTTCTCCTTTTTCTACCGCTAAGCTACTGGCCAGCCAACTGCCGCTGCCGTTGCCCAGAGCTAAAATAAAAGCAATTCCCCAGTCAACCTTATCATTAAAAACAAAAATACTAAAAGATGAAAAAATATAAACAGCAACAACAAATACTTTAATACTGTTAATTTTAACTAAGGAAAACCCTGTTAAAAGCGAAAGTGCTGCAATAATTATAATTCCTACTCCTGCCTGCATAAACCCTCCGTAAATTCCAACTAAGAAAAATACAAAGGCAGAAATCATCTTTCTCTTTTTACTTAATTTCTTAGCAGTTATTTTTATATTTTCAGCTGGATTCCAGAGTATTAAAATTAACATAACAAACATAATTACTGTCAGCAGCTGATTGAAAAGCTGCTCGGAAATAGAAACTGCTATCTGAGCCCCGATCAAAGATCCAATTACTGCCGGTAGAGCCAGCAGCAGTCCAAATTGGAAATCACAAAACCCTTTACTTCTAAAATTTATGACTGCAGTAATATTTTCAACCAGCAGGGCTGCTCGATTTGTTCCATTAGCAACAGCTGCTGGAAGTCCTAAAAATATCAGCAGGGGCAGAGTAATTAAAGAGCCGCCACCGGCCATTGTATTAATAAACCCAGCTGAAATACCGGCTGTTAAAAGAAAGAAAATCTTAGTTAACGGCAAATTTTACTCAACTCCTAAAA
>JBKHDA010000023.1:0-33837 GCA_046541575.1 Halanaerobium sp.
TGCATGAATAAATTTGAGAATCATGTTGTAATTTTCAGATATATATTATATTATTGTTATATAGTTAAATTATATTTAATTTTTTAATTTTAAATTAATATTTATCTGGAGGTTATAGGATGAGACTGACAATTGCTTTAGGTGGAAATGCAATTTTAAAGCCGGGACAGAAAGGAACAGCAGCCGAACAATTAGCTAATGTGTATCAGAGCTGCAGACAGATTGGCGAGCTTGCAGCAGCAGGTTATGAAATAGTTATCACTCACGGCAATGGTCCTCAGGTGGGTAATATTTTATTACAGCAGGCTGCTGCAGATAAAATACCTGCATTACCACTTGATTTTTGTGGAGCTCAGACTCAGGGCTTTATAGGTTATATGATTCAAAATAGTCTTTTAAACGTTTTTCAGGATAAAAAAATGAACATACATAGTACCTCAGTAGTAACTCAGGTTTTAGTAGATCCGGATGACCCAGCCTTTAAAGATCCTTCAAAACCGGTTGGACCTTTTTTTGATAAAGAGCATGCTGAAAAAAATGAAAAAGAAAAGGGAGAAAAATGGGTAGAAGACAGCGGTCGGGGCTGGAGAAGAGTTGTTCCTTCACCACAGCCTATTAAAATTATGGAAAAAGAATTGATTAATGATTTAATAGAGAAAAGAAGAATTGTTATTGCAGCAGGTGGAGGCGGTATTCCCGTTGTTAAAAAAGAAAATGAGCTCAAAGGAGTAGAAGCCGTGATTGATAAAGATCGTGCCGGCTGTATTTTAGCTCAAAATACTAAATCCGATTTTTTTCTTATTTTAACTGATGTGGATAATGTAATGATCAATTATGGTACAGAAGAGGAAAAAGCATTAAGAGAAATTAGTATTTCTGAAATTGAAAAACATTTAAGAGAGGGACAGTTCGGTAAAGGGAGTATGGCTCCCAAAGTTGAGTCTGCAGTTAAATTTGTCAGAGAAGGTGGTCAAAAAGCCGTAATCACCTCCCTTGATAATTTGACAGCAGCTGTCAAAGGAGAAGCGGGTACAATTATTGTGGAAGAATAAATATAAGCTGACTGGCTGTAACAGGCCCCCTTACTCTGGTAGCAGGCAAATACAGGCTGGAGGGCTATTTTCAGGCCTTAAAGGATAATCAAATGATTCTATAAAATTGGGAGAACATATTGATCCTCCTTTAACTACAGTTAAAAATACCAACCTTGAAAAAGGAGAAAAAGCTGTTGAATTATTAATTAAAATAATTGAATCCCCAAAAATAACTTCAAGACAGATATTGTTCCCACCAGAATTAATTATCAGAGATTCTGTTAGAGATATTTCTTAATTTTAATTATTTATTTTCATAATAAATTGAAATTATCCTGCAAAAAATATATAATCAACCTGAAGTCAATTATATATATTTAAGGAAAGAAGGTAATTTTCAAATTATGAAAGTATATGCTCTTGTTGGACCCAGTGGAACAGGTAAAAGTCATCGTGCAGTTTTGCTGGCAAATAAGTATCAGATTCCATTAATTGTCGATGATGGACTCTTAATATATGCCGGTAAAATTATGGCGGGAAGTTCTGCCAAAAGAGAAGAAAGTAAAATGGGTGCTATTAGGCGGGCACTTTTTTTTGATGAGCAGCAGACTAAAGAAGTAAAAGATTGTCTAAAAAAAATCGATGAGGATAAAATATTAATTCTTGGAACATCACTTGGTATGGTAGAAAGAATTGATGATCGGCTTCAACTTGGAGGCATTGATCAGTATATAGATATAGAAGATATTTCCTCACCGGAAGAAATAGAAAAAGCGCTCTCTGTCAGAAATGATGAAGGTAAACATGTAATTCCAGTACCGACTATTGAAGTTGAACAGGATTTTTCCGGATATCTGCTTCATTCTCTAGAACTTTTTTTCAAAAAAGATAATCGAACTGTCAGACATGAGAAAAGCATAGTTAGGCCGCGATTCAGCTTTTACGGTAATTTGAGTATCAGCAATCGGGTACTGATAGATTTAATTGAACATTTGATTGAATCTTATAATGATATTTCTTCTTATAAAAAAATAAAGGTAGACGAAATAAATAATCAGCTGTTTGTTGATCTGTCATTAGAAATCACTTATGGTTTAAAAATCAAAGAATTTATCAAAAAATTCAGAGCTGATTTAAAAGAACATCTTGAAAATAACACAGGAATTAATGTTAAAGAAATAAATATTTCAATATATTCTCTGAAAGTCTAGAATTAAAAATTTAAGGAGGTAAACTAATTGAGAACATATCACGCTCGGAAAATGGATAAAGATTCAATTTATCCACATCAGGCCTGGAAGATAACTGAAGAAGAATTTATTTTAGAAAATAATCATCATAATGAAGCAATTTTTGCTCTGGGTAATGGCTATATGGGTTTAAGAGGTACCTTAGAGGAGGATTATCCCGGTAGTGAAGATTCCACCACTCCCGGTTTTTATATTAATGGGGTTTATGCTTCTGAAGAAATAATTTATGGAGAAGAAGCTCCAAATTTACCTAAAAATGGTCAGACAATGATCAATTTAGCTGACTGGAGTGAGATAAATTTATATATTAATGAAGAAAAGCTAAATTTGCTCAAGGGGCAGATTTTAGATTACAAGCGTGAATTGGATTTACAGCAGGGTGTTTTGCGCCGCAGAGTACTCTGGGAAGACCGGCAGGGAAGAAAGATTGAAATTAAAGTTACCCGCCTGATTTCTTTAAGCAGAGAACATATTGGAGCAATTAGATATCAGTTTAAAGCAGTTAATTTCTCCGGCAAGATAAGTGTTAATTCAGCCATTAATGGAGATGTCAGCAATCACCATCATCTGCGGAATAAAAAAGCATTAGAGGTTATAGAAAGTGAAGTTGATACCAATACAGGTCATCTTTTACACAGAGTAAAAAGCACTAAATTTAAAGTTGCCTATGTAGTGGAACATCTAATGGATGATTATTCTAAGGAAAACTGTGAGGTAAAAAAACGCTCTTCTGATAACAGAATTGACTGGATTTTTGAAATAAGTGCTGTTGAAGGAGAAGAATACACCATTGATAAAATTGTTGGTATTAATCACAGTCGGGAAGAAGGAGAAAGTCCCCTTAGTGATGCCAGAGCTTCAGCTGCCAGAGCCTCAATTACCGGCTTTGAAAATCTGGTAGAAGAACAGGCAGAATTCATGTCAGGCTACTGGCAGGATGTTGATGTTAAAATTGATGGAGATGATGCCCTCCAGCAGGCTTTTAGATTTAATGCTTTCCATATTCTGCAGGCAGCAGGAAAAGACGGCCAGACAAGTGTTGCTGCTAAAGGTATCAGTGGTGAACATTATGAAGGCCATTATTTCTGGGATACAGAAAGCTATATACTTCCCTTTTATGCCTTTCAGAGACCTGAAGTGGCAAGAAATCTACTTCTTTTTAGATACAACACTTTAGATAAAGCACGTAAAAATGCTGAGCGGATGAAACTTGATGGAGTATTATTCCCCTGGCGGACGATTAATGGAGAAGAAGCATCCGGATTTTTTATGGGTTCAACTGTGCAGTATCATATCAATGCTGATATTGCTTATGCAGTCAACTTATATTATCAGGTGAGCCGGGATCAGGAATTTATGGAAAACTATGGACTCGAGATTTTGATTGAAACAGCAAGAATGTGGTTAAGCCTGGGCAGCTATATTCCTATGAAGGATAGTAAATTCTGTTTTAATGTTGTCTGTGGACCGGATGAGTATAAACCCGGGGTAAATAATAATGCCTACACCAATTATATGGCCAAGTTTAATCTGGATACAGCTGTAAAAATGGCAGAAATTATTAAAAGCAGATCTCCAGAAAAATATAAACGCCTGGCTGAAAGAATTGAACTTACAGATAAAGAACTAGATAATATGAAGGAAATTAAAGAGGATATTTTCCTTCCTTATAATGAAGAACTGGAGATTACTCCTCAGGATGATTCATTTCTCTATAAAAATCCAATTGAGGTGGATAATATTCCTGATGCTGAGCTGCCGCTTGTTAAAAACTGGCACCCGCTGATTGTCTGGCGCTATCAGGTGATTAAGCAGGCAGATGTAATACTTTTAATGCTGCAGCTGGGAGATCAGTTTAGTCGTGAATTAAAAATCAGAAACTATGATTATTATGAGCCGAAAACAACGCATGACTCATCTCTTTCTCCGGCTATTTACAGCATAATTGCTTCTGAGATTGGTTATAAAAATCAGGCATATAATTACTTTATGCAGACTGCTCGTCTTGATCTCGATGATTATAACGAAAATGCCTATCAGGGAGTTCACACTGCCTGTATGGGAGGAACCTGGCTCTCACTTGTCCAGGGCTTTGGAGGTATGAGGATGTTTAATGGGAAATTATATTTACACCCTCATTTACCTGATGACTGGAACAGCTATCAGTTTAGACTTCGCTTTAAAGGCAGTCAGATTGAGATTACTGTTAAAGAAAATAGTGTTAAATACATGTTAATTTCAGGAGATAAAGTAGAATTCAAACATTATGATCAGATTATATCACTGGAAGAAAGCAATTTAAGTCAGGAAGTAGAAATTTAAAAAAGTAGGTGTGGGAAATGGATTTTAAGAAAAAAATATATATACTGCTTGCAGCAGGCATTTTCTTTTTGTCACTATCTGGAATACTGATAAAGATTGCCTCTGCTCCCCCATTAATAACTGCCTTCTATAGAATGTTTTTTACAGTACTGCTTTTAAGCCCTTATTTTTTAATTAAACACAGAAGTAAAGCGCGTTATTTTCTGGATTACCGACCATTACTGGTCGGTTTTCTCTTGGCAGTTCATTTTATTTTATGGATTAGTTCTATTCAATATACTGATATATCTAACTCTGTCATTTTTGTGGCTCTACAGCCGCTGTTTACCATTATTTTGGAGTATTTATTTGCCAGAGAGGATTTAAAAGAAGGGGCAGTTCTTGGAATTGTGATGGCGGTAATCGGAAGTTCAATTATCAGTATTGGAGATTTTTATCAGCTGGGTGACAAGATTTTTGGTAACTTTCTGGCTCTTTCAGCAGCTTTATTTGCTTCATCATATTTATTTATAGGCAGGGGTGTCCGCAAAAAACTTGATTACTTCCCTTATCTCTACATATTATATACCTATGCAGCTGCTTTTTTGGCTGTAGGTGTTTATTTTTTCGATATTCCGTTTACAGGTTATGGGACAAATAATTATTTAATCTTTTTAGGTCTGGCTGTGGGTCCAACTTTAATTGGACATTCTATACTTAATTTAGCTGTTCGTTATCTTCCAACTTCAATTGTTTCTTTATCTATACTGGGAGAGCCAGTATTAACCACATTTTTGGCCTGGCTTTTATTAAATGAGCAGGTACGTCTGACGACAATGATTGGTGGCGTCTTTATTTTAGGTGGTATTTATCTAGCTTCAGTTTATAATAATCATCAGAAAAAGAAAAAGCAGAAGCTGAAAAAAACTTAAAATATAAGGATCTTAACTAATTACTAATAATTAATAGATTGTTTATTTAAATAAAGTATTTATCTGACTGGACATTTAGCTGTTAAACATATAAAATAATAGTTAGGAAAACTTTTATAATTTTGGGAGGGATAAATTTTGTTAAAAGACGTTGCTAACACAGTTAGAGGTTTATCTGCAGATATTGTAGAAAAGGCAAATTCTGGACATCCAGGAATGCCAATTGGCTGTGCTGATATAGGTGCTCTTTTATTTGGAGAAGTTATGAAATTAGATGCATCCAGATCAGACTGGCCGGATAGAGATCGATTTGTACTTTCAGCAGGACATGGATCTGCATTTATATATTCATTCCTTCACCTGAATGGTTATGATATTTCAATGGAGGATTTAAAAGAATTTAGACAGCTGCATTCTAAAACACCGGGACATCCAGAATATGGAGAAACAGATGGAGTTGAAACAACAACCGGACCTTTAGGCCAGGGGTTTGCCAATGCAGTGGGAATGTCACTGGCAGAAAAAATGCTGTCAGAAAAATATAATACAGAAGAGCATAATATTGTGGACCACTACACCTATACAATTATGGGAGATGGCTGTATGATGGAGGGAATCACCTCTGAAGCAGCTTCACTGGCAGGACACTTAGGACTTGATAAACTGATTGCAATTTATGATGATAATGATATTTCTATTGCCGGAAATACCGGTCTGGCATTTACAGAATCTGTAGCTGACCGTTTTAAAGCATTTGGCTGGCAGGTAATAGAGAATATAGATGGACATAATATTGATCAGCTGCGGGATGCAGTGGGTCAGGCAAAATCTGATAAAGATAGACCAACCTTAATTATGGCCAAGACTCATATTGCTTTAGGGGCTCCAAATAAGCAGGATACTGCTGATGCTCATGGTGCACCTTTAGGAGAAGAAGAAATTAAAGGCTTAAAAGAAAAGTTTGGTCTGCCTGTAGACAAGAAATTTTATGTCTCAGATGAGGTAAAAGAATTTTTCCGCTCTCATGCTGCTGAGATGCAGGATCAGAGATTAGAGTGGGAAAAAGAATTTAAAGCCTGGGCTAAAGCTAATCCTCAGCTCAAAAAAGAGTGGGATCAGGCAATGGAATTAAAACTTCCCGTGGATTTAAGAGACGAAATTATGGATTTAAAAATAGAAGCTCCAACAGCTACCAGAAAATCAGCAGGAGCAGCTTTAACTAAGGCTTTTGAGTTAGTACCTTATTTAGTTGGCGGTTCAGCCGACCTTGCACCTTCAACAAAAACTTATAACGCAGAATATGGTGAGGTGCAGAAAGGTGATTATTCCGGCCGCAATTTCCGCTTTGGAGTTAGAGAACATGCAATGGGAGCAATTACAAATGGTTTATCACTACATCAGGGATTAAGACCCTTTGCAGCAACTTTCTTAGTTTTTTCTGACTATATGCGTCCTTCAATTAGACTGGCTGCTTTAATGAAACAGCCTGTAGTCTATGTCTTTACTCATGATTCTGTTTTTGTGGGAGAAGATGGACCAACTCACCAGCCGGTAGAACATGTGGAGGCTTTAAGAATTATTCCCGGACTCAAGGTATTAAGACCTGGAGATGAAGAAGAAGCAAAGGCTGCCTGGGTTGAAGCACTGGAAACAACCGATCAGCCGACAGCTTTAATTTTAACCAGACAGAACTTAGAGCATATCGAAAAATATCAGGGAATTGATAACTTCAACAATGGCGGTTATTTTGTTTCAGATCCTAAAGATGCTGATACAATTATTTTTGCCAGCGGCAGTGAGGTTAACCTGGCAGAAGAGAGTGCTGAAATATTAGCAGATAAGGGAATCAAGGCTGCTGTAATGTCAGTACCTGAAAAAAGAAAGCTGGAAGAATATGCAGCTGAACATGAGCTGCCGGAAGTTAAGCTCAGAGTTGCTGTTGAAGCAGGAGTAACAAACAGCTGGTATAAGCTTGTTGGTCGCGATGGTCTTGTAATTGGACTTGATCGTTTTGGCTTAAGTGGAAAGGGACAGGAAGTAGGAGAAGACTTAGGTTTTAAAGCAGAAAAAGTTGCAGCAAAAATTGAGGCAGCTTTAAAATAATTAAACTTAATTAAAAAATAAATATTAATTTAAGGATTGAGTAAATGATAAAATCCGTCCAGATCACTCTGTTGATCTACTGGACGGATTTTTATGTCTTTTGAGTTTAAATGTAATACCAGTTCAGCAGAGCAATAATAGCACCAAGCAGAACTCCGGCAAATACTTCAAATGGGGTATGTCCGATTAATTCCTTTAAATCTTTTTTTATTAACTCTTTATCACTGTAACTTTTGCTTTCAAGGTGTTTAATTAAATTATTTAAAACATTGGCCTGCTGACCTACAGCTCTTCTAACTCCACTTGCATCATAAGTTACAATTAGAGAAAATACAGTTACAATCGCAAATAAATCAGAATTAAAACCATGTTTTAAACCGACTGTGATTGCCAGGGAAGAAACAAAAGAAGAATGGGAGCTGGGCATTCCGCCTGAGGTAAAAAAAGTATAAAAATTTATAGGACGAATAAAAAATATTTTTAAAAACTGGGCAGTAAATAATGAAAATATAGAAACCTCCAGTAATGTCATACAATCTCCTCCGAAATTTAAATATATTATTTTTGTTCTTTTCTCTAATTTTGTGTATAATAATAATAGTGCTATATATATTTTACCCTACTCTCACTATTTAATGCAAATTATGAACTGGAGGAAAAAATGGATCCTTTTAAATATATAAATTCTTTTCCGCTCTTTGGCAGTGAAGCTGGCTATAAGCCGGGTTTAAAAAGAATTAAAAGACTGCTTTATTATTTAGGCAATCCTCATCAGGATTTAAATATTATTCATATTGCCGGCACAAATGGTAAAGGCTCTACTGCAGCTTTTTTAGAAGCTATTTACAGAAAAGCCGGATATAAAACTGCTCTTTACAGCTCACCCCATTATTTTCATTTTAATGAAAGAATTAAAATCAGAGGCAGAGCCTGTTCTACTTATGATCTGACTGAAATTATTGAAGAAATAAAAAAAGCGGTTGCTAAAATGAAAAAAGAGAATTATTATGAGCCCAGTTTTTTTGAAATAGTTACAGCAGCAGCTTTTAAATATTTCAAACAGCATGAATCAGAGATAGTTGTTTTAGAAACTGGACTGGGAGGTAGATTAGATGCAACAAATGTAGTATCAGGTACACTTTTATCAATTATTACTAATATTAGTTTAGAACACAGTCAATTTTTAGGTGATACAACTGCCAAAATAGCTGCCGAGAAAGCAGGTATAATTAAGCAGAATTCGAAGGTGCTGACTGCTGTAGATGATTCAGAAGCTCTTAAAGTTATAAGTGCTAAAGCTGCAGAAAAAAATTCGAAATTTATAGTTTTAAAAGATGAATATCAAAAAATTGAGAGCAGCTCAAATATAAAAGAAAATTTTCTAACTTTAAAAAAGATGGCAAAACCTGAAAAAAAATATAAATTATCACTATTAGGAGAATATCAGGCAGTAAACGCAGCGCTGGCAGTAAGAGGGATAGAAGAGCTGGCAGAAAAATTCCCAGTATCTGAAAAAGAGATTAAAGCTGCCTTAGCAGATGTATACTGGCCGGGTAGAATGGAAAAGATTTCAGAAAAGCCACTGATATTTTTCGATGGGGCCCATAATCCGGCAGCTTTTAAGCAACTGGCAAAAAATATTCATAATTTCCGCTCTGAATTCAAAAATTTACATTTGGTTTTTTCAGTTTTAAAAGATAAGGATCTGGACGCTATTCTAGAAGAATTAACTGACTTCAAGTCTGGCACACAATTTTATCTGGCTGAAAACAATTCTTTTAGAAGCATTTCAATCAATGATTTAGTCAAAAAGGTAAAAACAAAAGATTTTAAATATAAAAGTTTCAAAAATCTAGCAGAAGCAGCTAAGACTGCCCTTGCTAATGCTGAAGCTGAAGATTTAATAATCACAGCTGGTTCATTTAATACGGTTTTTGAAGCTGGAATTGAGTTTATGTCAAAAAGAATTAGAGGTGGAGAAAATGAATAAAAATGAAAATGGTTTTTCCTTAGTCATTGTAGTGATTTTTATGTCAATAGCTGCTTTGTTTGTCGGCTATTTGATGGGCAGCTGGTTAATTTCATTTTTAGTAGAAGATGATTCTGCAGAAATTGCAGAACAGGAACAGAATACTCCAAATATTAGTCAGCAGCTGGAAAATAATGAGGAACCCCCTGATCCAGAAGAAGTAAATAATAGTGAAAATAATTTAACCGCACCAACAGAAGAGGAACTAGATATTGCAGCAGATCAAAATGAACAGGATTCAAATGAGGGAACAGCTAATCCGAACCAGGATCAGAGTGGACAGCCGGAAGAAACTGAAGATTCTTCAGAAAACACAGAAATAGCAGATGGCTTTGGAGTTCAAATTGGAGCCTTTTCTAATTATAATAATGCTCTATCTCTGAGAGATAAAATAGAAGAAATGGGATATGAGGTAGTTGCAACTGAATCCAGTCCTCATCAGGTTCTGGTAACTGGATATTCTTCTAGAGAAGAGGCAGAATCAGCAGTAGAAGAACTGGAAGAGGAGGGTTATACTGGATTTATAGTTATTCGTGAATAAAATATTTTTGAAATAATGTTGTTCTTATTTAACAATTAGTATATAATAATTTATGATTTACAGCCTAAATTTTTAGTAATTTTTTAATTTAAATTTTAAAAAAATATATAAGGGGTGAAATTAAATAGTGAAAGCTTTGACTTTTAAACAGGGTATACATCCTGAGTATAATAAGGATCTAACAAAGGATAAACCCTTAAAAAACGCAAAAAGGCCTGAAGAGGTAGTTATTCCTCTAAAACAGCATATAGGTGCACCTTTAAAACCATTAGTTAAAAAAGGTGATCAGGTTGATCTTGGACAAAAAATTGCCGACAGCGATAGTTTTGTCTGTGCTCCTATTCATGCTTCAGTTTCTGGTACAGTAAAAGAAATTAGAAAGATTACTGATCCAGGTGGAAATATTGTTGATGCTGTAGTTATTGAGTCAGCAGAAGAAGACAGTCTTAGTTCTGGTTTGGAAAAACATGATAATTTAGATAATCTTGATGCAGCTGAGATTAGAAAAATTATTAGAGAGGCTGGAATAGTTGGAATGGGTGGAGCTATGTTCCCAACTCATGTCAAGGTTTCAATTCCAGATGATAAAAATGTTGATTATGTAATCTTAAATGGGGCAGAATGTGAGCCTTATTTAACTGTTGACCACCGGGTAATGGTGGAAAGACCAAAGAGCATTGTTTTTGGTTTAAAAGCTTTAATGAAAGCCGCTGATGCTCCTAAAGGGATTATTGGTATTGAAGATAATAAACCAGAAGCAGTAGAAAGTATGCAGGATGCCTGTAAAGATGATGAAAATATTGAAGTACAGGTTGTGGAAACAAAATACCCGCAGGGTGGAGAAAAAATGCTGATTGAAGCTCTGATCGGCCGTGAAGTCCCTGCCGGTGGACTGCCGCTGGATGTAGGAATAGTGGTTAATAATACTTCAACAGCAGCTGCAGTTGCAGATGCAATTAGAGATGGAAAACCATTATATGAGCGATCTATTTCAATTACAGGTCGAGGAATTAATAATCCTCAGAACTTTATTTTCCGTGTTGGTACAATGATTGGTGATCTGATTGAAGAAGCTGGAGGCTTAAAAGATGATGCAGCCAAGGTAATAACTGGTGGGCCGATGATGGGAGTTGCCCAGAAAAGTTTAAATATTCCTGCTGTAAAGGGAACATCCGGTATTTTAGTACTGCTACGAGATGAAGTAGAAGAATATGAACCTTCTCCCTGTATTAATTGTGCTAAATGTGTTGATGCCTGTCCAATGTTTTTGATGCCCACACAATTAGTCAATTATCAAAAAAATGATATGGTAGAAGAAATGGAAGAATGGCAGATTATGAGCTGTATTGAATGTGGTTCCTGTTCATTTGTCTGTCCGGCGAAAATACCTCTTGTTCATTATCTGCGTCTGGGTAAGGCTCAGGTTATGGCTAAAAAAAGAGAAGAGAATTAAGGAGGATAATCAATAATGAATAATGAATTAATTGTAACATCCTCACCCCATGTCAGATCACAGGATTCTGTAGACAAGATTATGTGGTCGGTTGTTCTTGCACTGCTGCCTGCGGTTTTTGCTGCAGTATATTTCTTTAGTGCAAGAGCAATATCTGTGATTCTGGCAGCTGTTGCAGGTGCGGTATTAACAGAATACATATTTCAAAAAGTCAGAAATAGGAAAATTACAATTAAAGATGGAAGTGCAGTTGTTACAGGTCTGCTTTTAGCCTTAACCCTGCCGCCATCTATTCCACTCTGGACAGCTTTTTTGGGTTCAGTAGTGGCAATTGGACTAGGTAAACAGGTTTTTGGTGGTATTGGCCACAACCCATTTAATCCGGCTTTAGTTGGTAGAGCATTTTTAACAGCTGCATATCCGGTTTTGATGACTACCTGGACTGTAGATGGAGTTTCTACTGCAACTCCGCTGAGTCAGATGAAGATGGAAGGTGTCGCAACTGATACCTGGAGACTTTTCATTGGTCAGATTGGTGGTTCACTGGGAGAGACTTCAGCTCTAGCCCTGTTATTAGGCTTTGCCTATCTATTATATAAGGGTTATGTCAACTGGAGGATTCCACTTTCAATGATAGGTACTGTATTTTTAGGTATGTTTATCTTTGGTTCAGATCCTATTTTTCATCTTTTTGGTGGAGGTTTAATGATTGGTGCTTTATACATGGCAACTGATATGGTTTCAAGCCCAACTACTAAATTAGGCCGCTGGATTTTTGGTATAGGTGCCGGTTTTTTAGTTGTTGTCATCAGACTCTGGGGTGGATATCCAGAGGGAGTAATGTACAGTATTTTATTGATGAACACAGCTGTACCTTTAATAGATCGTTACACAAGACCTCGCAGTTTAGGAGAGGTGAAAACAAATGGATAAAAACAGTATGAAAAGTTTAGTTTTAACACTTTCCATTATCGGAATTGTTTCAGCTTTAACCCTGACCTTTGTCTATGAATGGACAACTCCTTATATTGAGGCAAATCAGGCTGAAACTCAGAGACTGGCAATTAGTGAAGTATTACCGGGAGCAGAAGAAATAGAGGAAGTTGAAAAGAATGAAAAAACTTTCTTTGAAGGTTATGATGCTGATGGTAATAGAGTTGGTGTAGCTTACCAGGATAGCGGCGGTGGCTATAATGGATCAATAGAATTGATGGTTGGTGTCAACCTTGATGATCAGGAAATATACAGATTTAGTGTTTTAAATCATGAAGAAACACCTGGTTTAGGTGCCAGAATTACTGAAGAAGACTTTAAGGCTAATTTTGAAAATAAGGCTTTTGGTGACTATGAAGTAGTAAAAACATCACCTTCTGATGATTCAGAAGTTCAATCTATTGCAGGTGCAACAATTTCTTCAGCTAATACCACCAGAATTATAGAAAATGCCGTTGAAACAATTACTGAAGCTTATGGAGGTGGAAATTAATGTCTATAGATTTCAAAGAATTAATTGCTGATTTTAAGAATGGACTCTGGGCCGAAAACCCAATTATTCGTCTTGTAATTGGTATGTGTCCAACTCTTGCAGTAACAAATTCTGCTGAAAATGGACTGGCGATGGGACTGGCAACATCTTTTGTCTTAATAATGTCTGAGTTTGTTATTTCAATTATTAAAAAATTAATTCCGTCAAATGTACGTATTCCCAGCTACATATTGATTATTGCTACCTTTGTAACCTTTACAGATTATTTCCTAAAAGCATTTTTCCCTGAGATTGCGGCTTCACTCAGTATTTTTATACCTTTAATTGTAGTTAACTGTCTAATTTTAGGGCGTCAGGAAGCCTTTGCTTCTAAACATTCAACTCCAAGAGCTATCGCAGATGGTATTGGAATGGGAATTGGTTTTACCTGGGTTTTAACACTACTTGGAATAATCAGAGAATTATTAGGTATGGGTTCAATTTTTGGTATCCAGCTTCTGGGTGAGTGGTATCGCCCAATGGTAATTATGGTACTGCCTGCTGGTGCTTTTATAACCTTAGGTATTTTAGTTGGAATTATGAATCAAATCAGCAGGGAGGGTAAATAATGGAAGAGTTCACACAAATAATATTATTATTTATTAGTACTGTTTTAATAAATAACTTTGTATTAATTAGATTTTTAGGAATCTGTCCCTTTTTAGGTGTCTCAAAACAGGTAGAAACTGCTTTTAGTATGGGACTTGCTACTACTTTTGTTATGACTTTAACTGCAGCAGCAACCTGGATGATTAACACCTTTATTTTAGAGGCTTTGAACTTACCATTTCTGCAGTATGTATCCTTTATTATTGTAATTGCATCTCTGGTACAATTTGTGGAAATGTTTATTAAAAAAACAAGTCCTGTTTTATATAAGGCATTAGGTATTTTCCTTCCTTTGATTACAACTAATTGTGCTATTATGGGATTGGCTTTATTAATTCCCCTTAATGGTTACAGCTTTATTGCCAGTGTAGTATTTGGCTTTGGTGCTGGAGTTGGTTTTACTCTGGCTATTGTATTAATGGCAGGATTAAGAGAAAAATTAGAATTTGGCGATGTACCGGGAGTACTTAAAGGTGTGCCAGTTACCCTGATTATTGCGGGTATTATGGCAATGGCTTTTATGGGCTTTTCCGGTCTCATCTCAATGTAGTGGAGGTGGCAGTAAATTAAATGAATCCAACATATTTATATTCTTTAATTAGTATGGGAGGGATTGCAGCATTTTTAGCTGCAGGTTTAGGTTTTGCCTCAGTACATTTTAAAGTTGAGCAGGACCCGAGAGTCGGAAAAGTAGAAGATGCTCTACCTGGTGCAAACTGTGGAGCCTGTGGTTATGCAGGTTGTAGTGCTTTTGCAGAAGCAGTTGTCAATGGTGAGGCACCAGTTGGTGGCTGTCCTGTAGGTGGAGATAATGTAGCAACAGATATCGCTGATATTATGGGCGCTGAAGCAGATAGTTCTGATAAAGTAGTTGCCGAATTAATATGTGGTGGTGGAATCAAAGAAACTACCAAATCCGGTAAATATAAGGGGATTGAGACCTGTGAAGCCGCTCATTCAGTTAATGGTGGAGAAAAAGAATGTCAGTACAGCTGTCTTGGTTTTGGTGACTGTGAGGCTATATGTCCCTTTGACGCCATAGAAATGAGCGAAAATGGTTTACCACAGATAGATTATGATAAATGTACAGCCTGTGGTAAATGTATTGAAGAATGTCCACGTAATATACTATTACTGGCACCACATTCAGCAAAAAATCATATTAGATGTTCATCACATAATTCGGGAAAAATTGTTCGCAAAATTTGTGAGGTCGGCTGTATCGGCTGCAGCCTCTGCGCTAAGGTCTGCCCGGTTGATGCAATTGAAATGAAGGATAATTTAGCTGTGATTGACTATGAAAAATGCGTAAATTGTGGTAAATGTGCTGAAAAATGTCCGACTGGAACTATAGAATTTCAGGGTAAAATGATTGAAAAAGTTGAGATTAATGACAACTGTGTGGGCTGTACTCTATGTGCAAAAGCCTGTCCTGTTGATTGTATAGACGGAGAAGTCAAAAAGCTGCACGAGATTGATCAGGAAAGATGTATTCAGTGTGGACTCTGTTTTGAGGCCTGTAATGTTGATGCAGTTGATCTTTTTTATAAAGATGAAAATTAAAAAATAAACTTAACTTAAACCCGTCCCTCAGCTCAGGGACGGGTTTTCTTTTAGCTCTAGAGTGTGGACATCTGTCGGGAAAGATGTTAAAATATAGAGTAATGGTACAAAAGAAGAATTTAGTGGTGATTATAATTGAAAATAACAGATATTTTGACATTTTATGATAAAATACTAATAATTTTTGTAATTATTTTAAGTCTTTTCCTGCTGCTGATTCCATTTTATTATTTCGGTTCTACCTCTGAAGATGAGGAGCTGATTTTGAAGGTTCAGCAGGGTGATAAGTTAATAAGAACTGTGGAAGTGGCTGCCAGCTATGAGGAGCCAATTATTTTTGAAGTAGAAGGACCAATTGGAATCCATATTATAGAAGTCAACCAGGGTAGAGTTAGGGTTCAGGAAGCGCCAAAAGATGATCCACTTAAAATATGCGAAAAAACTGGCTGGATAGATAGAGAAGGTCCAATTATAGTCTGTGTGCCAAACTCATTGAGCCTCTGGCTGGAAAACACAAACTCAGATATAGATGGAATGAGCTGGTAAAATGAGAAAAACTAAAAAGATTGTTGTGATTTCATTATTAATCTCTCTTGGTCTGGTACTGCATCTTGTGGAAAGTGTTTTTCCGCTGACAGCAGTAGTACCGGGGGCAAAACTTGGCCTGGCAAATATAGTTTCTTTAATTGCTATTTACCTCTTTGGTTTTACAGCTGCTTTTCAGGTAGTTATTTTTAGAGTTATACTTGGTTCATTATTAGCAGGGACCTTTATGACAATTAATTTTTATTTGAGTTTTAGTGGGGGGATTTTAAGCTTTATTTTAATGTATTTAGCTTATTACTTTTTTAAAGATAAATTTTCTTTGATTGGAATCAGTATTATTGGTGCTGCAGCACATAATACAGCTCAAATTGCTGCCGCCTATTATATTATTGCTAACAGGGGTATTTTTTATTATCTTCCCTTTTTAATTTTACTTGCTTTACCAACAGGTTTTGGTGTTGGCCTGGTTAGCTATTTTACGCTTAAACATCTACCATATTCAATTACTGGAGGTAATTTTGATGATTAAAAAAACAAATAATAGTGACTTAAAGTTAGTTTTAGCTTCTGCTTCCCCCCGCCGAGAAGAGATTTTGAAGCAGTTAAATTTAAAATTTACAATTGTACCTTCCAAAATTGATGAGGATAGTTTTAAAATCGATGATCCAGTTGAATTAGTAAAAACTCTGGCTGCAGAAAAAGCTAAATCAGTTTCTAAACTGGTAGAAGATGCAGTGGTTATTGCAGCTGATACAGTAGTGGTACATGATGGTCAAATTTTCGGCAAACCAGGCGGGAAATTAGAAGCAAAAAAAATGCTTACAAAATTGAGGTCCAATCAGCATCAGGTGATTACCGGTCTGGCTGTATTAAATTCTCAGTCAGGAGAAATCCATGTTGATTTTAATATTACTGATGTTAAAATAAAAGCTCTCAGTGAGCGTGAAATTAATAGTTATGTTGAAACAGGTGAACCGTTAGGTAAGGCAGGTGCTTATGCTGTTCAGGGTTTAGGTGCCCTATTTGTTGAGGAAATAAGAGGATCTTATTTTTCAGTAATGGGATTACCTATTCATCAGCTTGCTGAATTATTGGATAAATTTAATTATGGAATCTTATAAGAGAAAGGAGCTAATTTTTGATGGCGGGTCTGCAGACCGGTTTTACCATCAAAGAATTACCAGCAGAGGAGAGACCGAGGGAAAAGCTTTTAAAAAAAGGCAGTAAATATTTATCTACAGCCGAACTGCTGGCATTAATTATCAGGACAGGAAGTAAGGAAAGGACTGCTGTTGAACTGGCACAGGATCTGCTTAATTTTTATGGAGGTCTGGAAGGACTTCAGGATTTAAGCTGTGAAGAATTACAAAAAATTAACGGCATTGGAACTGCTAAGGCTGCTCAAATAAATTCTGTTATCGAGTTGAGCCGCAGAATTTCTGCTCTAAAAAATCAAAAAAGAGATCTGGTAAGTAATCCGATTCAGGCAGCAGAATTATTAGCAGGAGAGATGAGATTTTTAAAACAGGAAGTTTTAAGAGTAATACTGCTTGATGTTAAAAATAAGGTTATTGCTGCTCCGGAGATTTCTCGAGGTGGTCTTTCGAGCTCTATTGTTCATCCCCGTGAAGTTTTTAAAGAGGCAATCAGGCGCAGCAGTGCAGCAGTGATTTTAGTCCATAATCATCCAAGTGGTGATCCTACTCCCAGTGCTGATGATTTAAGTATAACTAAAAAGCTTGTTAAAACAGGAAAGATTATTGGCATAGAAATAATTGATCATATTATTATTGCAGGAGATAAATATTTAAGTTTTAAAGAAAAAGGTTTATTTTAGTTTTATTAAAATTTATATAATTTGAAATTAGTTTTTATATAATTTGAAAGGGGTTTTAAGTAAATGGTTTTTAAATTTTTAAGTGCACCATTCTCAAGGGATATGGGTGTTGATCTTGGGACAGCAAATACACTTGTGTATATTAAAGGTAAGGGGATTTTAATCCGTGAACCTTCAGTTGTAGCTTTAAAAAAAGATAAGCAGGAAGTACTTGCAGTTGGTGATGAAGCAAAGAGAATGATTGGTAGAACACCAGGAAATATTATTGCCGTAAGACCGATGAAAGATGGAGTAATTGCGGATTTTGATGTAACTGAGTCAATGTTAAGATACTTTATAACTAAAGCTCACAAAAGAAGCCGGATGGTCAGACCGCGAATTATTATCTGTGTACCTTCGGGAGTGACAGAGGTTGAAAAAAGAGCTGTAATTGATGCAGCTGTTCATGCAGGAGCCAGAGAAGCCTATTTAATTGAGGAGCCGATGGCAGCAGCAATTGGTGCCGGTTTACCGGTTCATGAACCTACCGGTAATATGATTGTAGATATAGGTGGAGGTACAACTGAGGTTGCAGTTATTTCACTGGGTGGAATAGTTACCAGTCGCTCTATTCGAATTGGTGGAGATGATATGGATGCAGCCATTGTTCAGTATGTTAAAAGAAAATATAACTTAATGATTGGTGAACGAACAGCAGAAGAAATTAAGATTGATATAGGTGCTGCTTTTAGTGATGACCCAGAAAGTGTTAAGGAAATTAGAGGTCGGGACCTGGTAAGTGGACTCCCTAAAACTATCGAAATAAATGGGGAAGAAATTCAAAAGGCTCTGGAAGAACCTGTAGTTAATATTATGGATGCCGTAAAAATGACCTTAGAAAAAACACCACCAGAATTAGCTTCTGATGTAATGGATAGAGGTATAATATTAACCGGTGGTGGAGCTCTACTGCAGGGGCTGGATAAATTAGTGATCGATCAGACTCAGATGCCGGTTCACATTGCTGATGAACCCCTGGATTGTGTTGCCAAAGGTACTGGAATTGCACTTGAAGAAATAGATTCTCTGAAAAAAATTCTAATTACACCCAAAAAACTATCATAGGGGGTGTACCTGTTGTTTGATTTTAACAGGAATACTTTAATTTCAGCATTTATTATATTTATTATTTTGATTTCTGTCTTTCTTTATTTCACGGGTATAGATTTACCCTTATTAAATTGGCTCAGTGATATAATTTATAATACAATTACTCCAATTTTAAATCTGATCCATCACTTAGTGGAAAGTGTAAAAGATTTTTTTAGAACTTTATTCTCTATTGATGAGGTTAATCAGGAAATTAAAGATTTAAGGCAGAAAAATAGTGTATTAGAACGACAAGTACTTTTTCTTGAAAATATTAATCGTGAAAACAAAAGGTTAAGAGAGCTGCTTGATTTTGAAGAGAAAGTTGATTTTGAGATGGTTGGAGCAGAAGTGATCGCTAATTCCCCCTCTGTCTGGGAAAAAACGATTACAATTAATCGAGGCAGTAAAGATGGTTTAGAAAAAAGAATGCCTGTAATAACTTATAATGGTTATTTAGTTGGTAGAGTAGAAAATTTAGGCAGAAGCTCTGCTCAGGTCAGACTAATTATTGATCATGACTTTGTAGTTGGCGGTATTATTGCCAGAACTGATTCCAGGGAAATAGGGCTGGTGAGGGGTAGTGGTCGCAGTGATCGTCCAAATATGATGGATAATATTGCCTGGGATGCTGATATACAGGAAGGTGATACTGTTTTAACATCTGGTTTATCCAATAATTTTCCTGCCGGTCTGAAAATAGGCGAAGTTGCCGGGGTTGAAACAGATAATTATGGACTTTCTCAAAAGTCAGAAATTAACTTATATCTAAATAATATTACCCTGGAAGAAGTTATGGTTATTACAAATTTTGATACAGAAGAAAATGAGGAATTAATTAGTCTGCAAAATGAAGGCGAAATTAATAATGGGGAAAGTGAAGAGGATGATGGAAATACAGAAAATGAAGAATAAAAAACTAGTGATGGAGAGTTTAAATTGAAAAAATATTTATTTAACCTTTCAATATTAATTTTTCTTTTAATCTGTCAGCTTTCAATAGCTATAATTTTTCCATCTTTAAAATTAATACCGGATTTTATATTAATTTATATAGTAATTCGTGCTATAATTTTTGGCGCCAGAGATTCAATGATTTATGCTGCTTCTGGTGGGCTGCTGCAGGATGTTTTTTTAAGCGCGTTTATTGGCATTTTTACACCTGTAAAAACTGCAGTAGTTTTTTTAGCAGCACTGCTTTCGGGTAGATTTTTTCCGGAGAATTTATTAATTCCACCACTTGGTGTTTTTATGGCTACAGTGGTCCACGAATTATTATATCTGCTGCTTAAAGAAAACTATTTGTTTACTGCTAACTATTTAGTCTTAATCAGGGAAATTATTTTACCACTTGCAGCCCTTAATGCTTTAATAACCTTTTTTGCCTATCTGCTGTATTTTCTCTACGGAAGGTGGGATTTAAGTGGACAGACATAAAATTTTAAAGATAACTGTGCTTCTGATTTTTATAATTTTACTGTCCAGAGCTTCTTATCTGCAGCTGGCACGTGGAGATTATTATTATGAGCTTTCAGAAGGTAATAGAATATCTGTGAGGCCGATCAATGCTCCTCGAGGAAAAATTTATGACAGGCGGGGAGAAATTGTTGTTTCCAATCGACTCAGTTATAATTTATATTTAATGCAGAATGAGATTCCACCTGAGAGTTCAGCCGAAAAAATAATTGGAGAACTTTCAGAATTGAGTTCACTCTCAGAATCTCGGCTGCTGAATAATTATAATGATTCTGAAGTTGGTACTGCTGTAGAACCAATTCTTTTAGCACGTCATCTAAATAAAGAAGATATGGTAATAATTGCAGAGAATAAGGATATTTTACCCGGCTTATTAGTTAAAGAATCTTCTCTGAGAGATTATATTTATCCGGATGAGTTAGTGCATACCACCGGCTATATTGGAGAAATTAATGAAAGTGAACTAAATTCTTTTAATGAGAAAGATAATAATTATCGCGGTGGTGATTTTGTCGGTAAAGGTGGTCTGGAAGAAGAGTATGAATTTTATTTAAGCGGTGAACGGGGAGCGGAACAGGTTGAGGTCAACAGTGGAGGAGAAAAAATAAAAACAATTGGAGTCAAAAACCCTGAGCCCGGTAATGATTTAATTTTAAATATTGACTTTTCGCTACAAAAAGCCGTAGAAAAACTGCTGGAGGACAATTTTAAGGAATTAAGAGAACTGGCGGAAGAAGATGATGATAGATCAACCCCCACCGGTATTTCAGCTTTAGTAATGGATATTGACACCGGAGGAATACTGAGCAGTGTCAGTCTTCCGGATTATAGTTTAGACTTATTTGCTAAAGGTATCAGCAGTAGTGATTATCAGGAATTATCCAATGATTCTTTAAGACCGATGGTTAACCGAAATACAATGACTTCTGTCTCACCGGGTTCTATTTTCAAGCTGGTAACTGGTACTGCAGCAATGGAGGAACTGGGAGTCAGAGCCAATACAAGTTTTTATGATTCTGATGGTACCTTTAGTATTCCAAACTGGTCGAGGCCTTTTAGAAATTGGAACACGGTTGGTGAAGGCAAACTTGATTTTGTCAAGGCAATTGCCCGTTCTAATAATGTTGTTTTTTATGAACTGGGCTATGAGTTGTACAAAGAATATAAAGGTAATAAGCTGGCCGAATATGCTAAAAAATATGGTCTGGGAAGTAAAACAAATATTGATTTACCTTCAGAAAAAAGTGGTCTGGTACCCAATGATCAGTGGAAAAGAAGCCAGTTAAATATGGGCTGGTATCCAGGTGATTCAGTTAATTTAGCAATTGGACAGGGAAGTCTACAGACTACTCCAGTCCAGATTGTTAATTTGATTTCTGCGGTGGCAGCTGATGGAGTTGCCTATAAGCCTCAGATTGTCAGCGAAATCAGGGATACTGATGGTGAAATTGTTGAGGATTTTGAGCCAGAGATCAAAATTGATTTAAAAGATGAGATCAGTAGTAATGTCTTTGCAACTCTTAAAAAAGGAATGCATGATGTAGTTAATAAAAATTATGGTACAGCTTATAGACATTTTGAAGATTTTCCATTGGAAGTCGCTGGTAAAACTGGTACAGCTCAGACTGGTGCCAGCAATCATGCCTGGTTTGGCGGTTTTGCTCCTTATGAAGATCCTCAAATAGCTGTGGTAGTCTTTATAGAAAATGGTGATTCAAGTGCTTATTCAGTTCCAATTGCTAGAGAAATAATGGAATATTATTTCGGTTTAAAAAATCATCATAATAATAATCAGAAGATGTATTATTATGATGAACAGCAGTTTAAAGAAAATAATTAAAAATCGGCAAATTTATTTGATTAAATTAATGAAATTACTACAATATTTAATCATGACAGGCAGGACTTTAATCTTTATTAAAGAATCTATTAAAAAGTGTTTTAAAAGGGAGAGATCTTATGGCTTCTGTATTTTCATTTCAGGCAGTTTCAGATGGTATAGTTATGAACTTTCGCAGCGGCAGCAGTTTTGGCAGTATTAAAAAAGCTGTCAGTCTCCATGCTGCTGAAGCAGCTGATTTTTTTACAGGTGTTAATCTTTACTTAAATCTAAGTGGTTTAGAATTAGCCTATGATCAGCTGGAAGAATTGATGGAAATAGTAAAAAACTATAATCGAGTTAACAAGATATATTTTACAGCCAGAAAAATAGAAAAAGAAGAAAAAAATGATAATCAAAATTCAGAAGCAGTTATTATAAATAGAACTCTGCGCTCCGGCCAGCGGGTTAAACATCAAGCCAATGTTGTTATAGTAGGAGATGTAAATCCTGGTGCAGAAGTCATTGCTGGTGGAGATATTATTGTATTTGGCAGACTGAGGGGTGTGGTACATGCTGGCGCAGGTGGCAGCAAGGATTCTCAGGTAGCAGCCTTAAAGTTGGATCCGACCCAGCTCAGGATTGCTTCTTTAATTGCCAGATCACCTGATGATAGTGATAGTTCTAAACTGCAGGCGGAAAGAGCTTATATAGAAGATGACCAGATTATGGTAGAAAAAATTTAGTATAAATTCAGGGGGGATGAAATTTGGCAGGCAAGACAATTGTTATAACTTCGGGTAAGGGTGGAGTAGGTAAAACTACTTCTTCAGCAAATATTGGTACTGCCCTGGCAATGCAGGGAAATAAAGTGTGCTTAATAGATGCTGATATTGGTCTGAGAAATTTGGATGTTGTAATGGGATTAGAAAATAGAATAGTTTATGATATTGTTGATGTAGTTGAAAATAACTGCAGGCTTGAGCAGGCTATGATCAGAGATAAGCGCTATGATGGTTTATATCTGCTGCCGGCAGCTCAAACAAGAGATAAAACTTCTGTAACACCTTTTCAGATGAAAGAACTGGTTGAGGATTTAAAAGAAGAGATGGAAATGGATTATGTTATTGTAGATTCACCGGCTGGAATTGAACAGGGTTTTAAAAATGCTATTGCTGGAGCAGATAAAGCAATTATTGTTACTACTCCAGAAATATCAGCTGTTCGTGATGCCGATAGAATAATTGGTCTGTTGGAAGCAGAGGGTCTTCGTGATCCAGAAGTAATTATCAATAGGATTAGAGCAGATATGGTTGATCGTGGAGACATGATGGGTATTGAAGATATGATAGAAATACTTGCAATTGATTTAATTGGTATTGTACCGGAAGATGAAGGTATTGTTGTCTCTACAAATAAGGGAGAACCTATTGCTTTAAATGAAAAAGCCAAAGCAGGTGAAGCATACAGAAATATTGCCCGCAGAATTATGGGGGAAGACCTGCCGATGATGAAATTAGAAAAAGATAGTTTTATAACCAGATTTAAAAAATTGGTTGGTTTATCTTAATATAAGGGGGGGAGTAAAATCGATATATTAAAATGGCTCGGTTTGAAAAGCGAAGATAAAAAAAGCAAAAGTGTGGCAAAAGAAAGACTTCAATTTGTACTTGTTCAGGATAGAGTAAAATTAACTCCAGAAGAAATGGATGCAATGCGTGATGAATTAATAGAGGTTTTAAGTAAATATATAGATGTTGATTCTCAGAAAATTGAAATGGATGTCAAAAGGGAAGATGATATGACAGCCTTAGTTGCGAATTTCCCCCTTAAAGGTTCAAAATAGAGGGGTTGCTCCAATATGAACTGGAATAAAAAATTTCTGCGTTATTTAAACTTTAATGTGCCGCTGGCTGTAGTTTTATTGATTATTATTGGTTTTGTCAGCATTAGTTCTGCTGTGGAAATTAATCAGGTGGACAGTGGTGCTTTGGGATTTTTACAAAAACAGGCAGTCTCAGTGGTGCTGGGACTGCTGGTAATTTTTATTATGCAGGCTTTTGATTATAAGATTTTTAAAGAATATGCGGTTTTAATTTATATTACAATGTTAATGATTTTAACTGCAACCATATTTTTAGGTCAGGGTGCTGCTGGAGGAGCCCACTGGATAAATGTGGGTGGATTTAATCTCCAGACTTCAGAATTATCTAAAATAATGTTAATTCTGGTTCTGGCAGCTGTAATAGATAATAATTCTGATGATATGGGATATTTAAAAGGTATGTTTTTACCAACAATTACTGCTTTTATCCCTGTTGTTTTAGTTATCCTGCAGAATGATTTAGGTACAGCCTTAGTTCTATTTTTTATTTATTTAGTGATGCTTTTTGCAGGTGGTGGTAATTTTAAATATATGGCTGCAGTTTTTGGCGGTGGTTTTTTGATTTTAGTAGTAGTTATAACCGCCCATGTAATGCTGGATACACCACTTCCGTTTTTAAAAGAGTATCAGCTAAATAGATTGATTGTATTTATAAATCCTAATATAGATCCTCAGGGAAGCGGCTATAATATTATTCAGTCAATAATTGCTCTTGGTTCAGGTAAAGCCTTTGGTAAAGGGCTTTTTGCAGGTACTCAAAATCAATTAAATTTTCTGCCGGAAAAACATACTGATTTTATTTTTTCTGTAATAGGAGAAGAGTTTGGTTTTTTCGGTACAGCAGTAGTTATAGTATTATTTTTATATTTAATCTGGCAGTTTTTAAATATAGCTGAAAATGCAAGAGATAGATATGGTTATCTTGTTGTCATTGGAATTACGGCCATGTTTTTATTTCACATTTTAGAAAATATAGGGATGACAATGGGAATTATGCCGATTACAGGTATTCCACTGCCTTTTATTAGTTATGGTGGTACTTTTATGCTGACTTCAATGACAGCGATTGCAATAGTGATTAATATAAACTTAAGAAAAAACAAATTGATGTTTTAACTATGAGGTGGTTTTTTGCAGTATAAGAAGAAAATTATAGAAAATTTATATAAAATATCAAGCCCGGAAAGATACACAGGTAATGAGTGGAACTCCATTAATAAGGATTGGACCCCTGCAGAATTAAAGGTAGCCCTGGCCTTTCCTGATGTTTATGAGATTGGGATGTCTCATCTCGGGCTTAAAATTTTATATCATTTAATTAACAGAGAAGAAAATATGCTGGCAGAAAGAGTTTATGCTCCCTGGCAGGACATGGAAGAATTGATGAAGGAAGAGGAAATTCCTCTTTATACATTAGAATCCTACCATGAAATCAAAGATTTTGATATTTTAGGTTTTACTTTACAGTACGAAATGAGTTATACAAATATTTTAAATATGCTGGATCTAAGTGGGCTTTCTATTTATGCTTCTGAAAGAAAAGACGATGATCCACTGGTAATCGCCGGCGGCTCAACAGTATTTAATGCCGAACCAATTGCAGATTTTATAGATTTGTTTTTTGTGGGAGAAGCAGAATCCTTTATTATAGAGCTGTTAAATAAATATAAAACTTTAAAGGCTGAAGGATTGAAAAAAAGTAAAATTTTAAAAAAATTAAATAAAAGACCCGGAATTTATGTTCCTGCCCTCTATAGTGAAGAATATGGAGATAATGGTAAAATCTCAGCCTTAAATTCAGCTGCAGGAGAAAAAGAAAGAGTAAAAAAACAGGTCGTTAAAAATCTAGATCAGGCTTTTTATCCAACGGATTTTATTGTTCCTTACCGGGATACAGTTCACGAGCGGGTAGTTTTAGAAATATCCCGCGGCTGTACCAGAAGCTGCAGATTTTGTGCGGCAGGAATGGCCTACAGACCGGTTAGGGAAAGAAGTGTTGAGCGCTTAATGGAGCTGGCCGAAAAGGCTTTAAAATCAACAGGTTATGATGAAATTTCTTTAACCTCACTGAGTACAGTTGATTATACTGAGGCTAAAAAACTTGTCCAGACAATGACTGAAAGATTCAGTGATCAAAAGATAAGTGTTTCTTTATCTTCACTGAGAGTAGATAAATTTTCTGTAGAGCTGGCCGAAGAAGTAAATAAGGTTAGAAAAACAGGTTTAACCTTTGCTCCTGAGGCAGGAAGTCAGCGTTTAAGAGATGTAATCAATAAAAATGTAAGTGAAGAAGAAATATACAGTGCAGCCCGCTCTGCTTTTGAAAACGGCTGGTCCCAGATTAAATTATATTTTATGATTGGTCTGCCGACTGAGACTATGGAAGATGTTAAAGAAATTGCAGAGATGGCTCAAAAGATAAAAGATATTGGTCAGGAAGTTCGCCGCAATACCAGAGAAAGAATGCGCCGCATAGAAGTTTCAGTAAGTGTATCAACCTTTGTCCCCAAAGTTTTTACACCTTTTCAGTGGCATCAGATGGATGATGTCCAGACAATTATCAAAAAACACGATTATTTAAGAGCTAATATTAAGGGGAGAGGTTTTTCATTCAGCTGGAATGATCCGGAACTCTCCCGTCTGGAAGGTGTACTTGCCAGAGGAGATAGAAGGTTATCAGCAGTAATTGCATCTGCCTGGGAAAAAGGCAGCCGCTTTGAAGGCTGGCATGAGTGTTTTGAACCAAGAATCTGGGGAGAAGCATTTAGAGAAAATAATGTTCAGCCTGAAGAATATTTAAGAGAAAGAGGCAAAGATGAGATCTTCTCCTGGGAGAAATTAGATATTGGAGTTTCTAAATCTTTTCTCTTAAAAGAATATGAAAACGCACATAATGAAGTGCTGATAGATGACTGCAGGTTTGCTGACTGCCACGGCTGTGCAGTCTGCGGCAGTTTTGAAGTTGATTTAGAGTTAGTGGGTGGTAGAACAAATGAATTACAGAATTAAATTTGCTAAATTAGAAGATTTAATGTATATTTCACATTTAGAAGTTATTAAAACTTTGAGAAGAATAATCAGAAGAGCAGAACTGCCGGCTGCTTTTTCTCAGGGCTATAATCCAAGAATTAATCTTGCAGTTGGGCCGCCTCTAGCAGTTGGGTTAATCAGCAGAGGAGAATATTTTGATCTTGAATTAACTGAAGTTTTAGCAGCAGACAAATTGATTGAAAAATTAAATTCTGCTTCACCTGAGCATTTAAGATTTATTAAAGCAGTTGAAATACCAGATGATATCAGATCTTTATCATCACTTTTAGATACTGCTATTTATACGATTAATTTTGAATATGAAGGGGAAAAAACTATTGAGCAGGAAAAAGAAATGCTGGAAGAATTTATGGGACAGGAAGAGATTATGATTATTAGACACCGCAGAAAAAAATCAGACAGAGAAATAGATTTAAAAACAAGAATATTTTCTGCAGAAATAATAGAAAAAAACAAATGGAAATTTGCAGTTGTAACTGGAAGTAGGGGGAATGTAAGGCCGGAAGAGCTCAATAGAGCTCTAAAGGAAAAATATTCAGAAATCAGAGATTTCTCTCCACTCCAGGTTATAAGAGAGGGAGTATTTGTTAGAGATGGGGAAGAATTTTACCCTCCCTATGCAGAAAAATTCATCGGGAGTTGAGATAGATGAGCAGACAAATAATAATTAATTCGGAATACAGAGAAAGAAGAGCAGCTTTATTAGATAACAATTCTTTAGAAGATTTATTTTTTGAAAGAGATACCTATCAGAAAATTGCAGGTAATGTTTATCGAGGCAGAGTGCAGGATGTACTGCCCGGGATGCAGGCAGCCTTTGTTGATATTGGTATTGCCCGCAATGCTTTTATTCACTTAAATGATTTATATCCAATTTTAAGTAATGAGCAGAAAAAGAAGCTGAGCAACAAGGAATTGAATGTTAAAAATGTATTACAGCCCGGACAGTGGCTGATGGTCCAGGTAGTTAAAGAACCAATGGGATCCAAGGGAGCAAAGGTCACCTGTAAAATTTCGATTCCAGGTAGATTTTTTGTTTATATCCCTTCTGATAATAAAATTGGGATTTCCCGCAGAATAAATGATGATGGAGAGCGCGGGCGCTTAAAATCCATAGCCCAGGATTTAAAGAATGGTAAAGAGGGCCTGATTATAAGAACAAATGCCCGTGATGAAAGCTATACAAAATTGCAGAATGATTATAATTTCTTATCGGGAACCTGGAAAAGAATTAGGAATGATTTTTTTCAGAAAAATGATATAGATATTTTATATCAGGAGGAAGATTTACTCAAAAATTTAATCAGAGATTATTTGGATGAAAATATTGACCGAGTAGTGGTAGATGATAAAAAAGATTATCAGCGTTTAATTGATCTGACTTCAATTTTTGCACCAGATTTAAAAAATAGGATTGCTCTTTATCAGCGCAATATTCCTATTCTGGCGGCATATAATATTGAAAAAGAAATAGAAAGCCTGCTGCAGCGTAAAGTCTGGCTTAAATCAGGCGGCTATATAGTTATTGATCAGACTGAGGCCTTAGTTTCAATTGATGTTAATACAGGTAAATTTACCGGCAAAAAAAATCTGCAGGATACTATAGTAAAAACCAATAAAGAGGCTGTAGCTGAGATTGCAAGACAGATAAAACTGAGAGATATCGGTGGGATTATAATTATTGACTTTATCGATATGAACAACCATTCCGATCAGCAGTCAGTTACCGATTTGCTGGCAAATGAGCTGGCAAAGGATAGAACTAAGACCTCTATTTTAGGCTTTACTCAGCTGGGTCTGCTGGAAATGACAAGAAAGAAAGTTAGAGAGGGTTTTGGTTCTCTGATGCAGAAAGACTGTCCTGTCTGTGGTGGAACCGGCAAGGTTTTATCAGAGTCTACAGTTGCCATGAAGGTGATTCGTAAAATTGATGAAATCACCAGTAGAAAAAAGTATCCGGCTGTATCATTAGAACTGCATCCGGAAGTGGCAGCAGTTTTGATTGGAGCCGGAGGGGAAAAGCTGCAGGAACTAGAAGACAAGTTTGGGATCGATATTTTTATCAGCGGTAATGCAGAACTTAAGTATGAAGATATGATTATTGAAAAAGGAAGCAGAGAAGATCTGCAGCCAGAAGTTTTAGATTTAGATGCTGGTGATAGAATTACTGTTAGGATTGAAGATCAGCACGCCAGTAATGAAAATGCAGGAATAGCCAGAATAGATGGTTATATTATTATTGTTAATGGTGCCGGGAATATGGTCGATAATGAGATTGAGATTATTATAGATGATATGCACCGAACTTATGCCAGAGCCCATCTAGCATAAAAAAACTAGCAGTCATTTTGCAACAGTTTGAAAGAGCCAATTCTTTCCGTCATTTCCTTGACTATAGGAGTAATTTATGCTAGAATTTATATCTGGAGTTATTTATCCAGCCTTCATTTTGAAGGTGCCAAAACCGCACGGTACAGGTAGCAAAATCTCTTGCAATAAAGGGTGCCTCATCCGGCGAGTCTGAGGTAAGGGAGGTGTAACATATAATGTACGCTATTATTAAAACTGGTGGTAAACAATACCGCGTTGAAGAAGGACAAATACTTAAAATTGAAAAGCTTTCTGCTGAGGAAGGCGATAATGTAGCATTTGATCAGGTTTTAGCTGTATCTGATGATAATGGTTTTAAGGCAGGTTCTCCAATGGTTGAAGGAGCTTCTGTCAGGGGAAAGGTAATCGAACAGGGAAAGAATAAAAAGATTGTCGTTTTCAAATATAAGCCAAAGATCAGATATCGTAAGAAAACTGGTCACAGACAGCCTTACACTAAAGTTTTAATTGAAGACATTAATGCTTAATTTTATATAATCTAAAAATGAGCAGTAATATTAGTTTTAAAAACTAATATTTAACTTTTAAATATTTAAAATTTTATTTTTAAGGGGGTGGAGTTAAATGTCCCAGAAGAAGGGTGTTGGTAGTTCCCGGAATGGTCGTGATAGTGAATCGAAACGACTTGGTGTTAAGGAATTCGACGGCGAATTCGTATCAGCCGGTAGTATTTTAGTACGTCAGAGAGGTACTAAGTTTAAGCCGGGCTTAAATGTTGGCCGGGGTAGTGATGATACTTTATTCTCCAAGGTTGACGGTTATGTTAAATTTGAGAGAAAAGGTAAAAAGAATCGTCAAATTAGTGTTTATACAGAAGATCAGGTAGCAGCTATTGCTAACTAATATTATTTTATTGTATAATATCCCTCAGTGCTTTAGGTGCTGGGGGTTTTTAATATTTATGAAGTTGGAGGTGAATAATATGTTTATAGATGAAGTGGAATTTAAAGTAAAAGCAGGTGATGGTGGTCATGGAGCTGTCAGCTTCCGCCGGGAAAAATTCGTTGATCAGGGAGGTCCTGATGGAGGAGATGGTGGAGAAGGAGGCAGCATTATTCTCAGGGTAGATGAGGGAATGAACACTCTTGCTGACTACCGCTATAATAATATCTATAAAGCAGACCGCGGGGAAAATGGTAAAGGTAAAAAAATGCACGGCAAAAATGGAGAAGACCTTTATTTAGATGTGCCACCTGGAACAATGGTTTATGATGCAGACACAGATCAATTTCTGGCAGATCTAAAAGAAGCTGGAGATGAATATGTAATTGCCGAAGGTGGAAAAGGCGGCCGGGGTAATGCAAGATTTAAAAAATCTACCCGGAAGGCTCCGAGATTTTCCGAAAATGGAGCTAAAGGAGAACTGCGAAAAGTTAGACTTGAGCTAAAAGTTCTGGCTGATGTTGGACTAGTTGGTTATCCTAATGTGGGAAAATCAACCCTGATTTCTCAGGTCTCACATGCAAAGCCTAAAATTGACTCCTATCATTTTACCACTCTACACCCCAACTTAGGTGTTGTTAAATATGGAGAATATCAGTCCTTTGTCATGGCAGATATTCCTGGTATAATAGAAGGAGCACACCAGGGTACAGGGCTGGGTGATGAATTTTTAAAGCACCTGGAGCGGACAAGGTTGTTAGTTCATGTAATTGATGTTTCTGGAATTGAAGGTAGAGACCCGCTTGTGGATTTCGAAAAGATCAATAATGAGCTTAATAAATATAATGATTACCTTGCTTCTTTAGAACAGGTTATTGCTTTAAATAAAATTGATCTTGAAGAAGGAAGGCAGAATATAGAAACCGTAAAATCAGAATTAAATGATCGCGGCTACAGTGTTTTCCCTATCTCTGCTGTTACCGGTGAAGGATGTAAGCCTTTGATTTATCATCTGGGCCAGCGGCTGGAAGAACTTCCGGAAAGAGAAATCGAAAAAGAAAAAGAGGTAGTAATCAGACCTGATTTTGTAGATGAACTATATATTGAAAAGCTGAATAAAAATAAATATGAAATTAAAGGAACTCTGCTGGAGTCTTATCTTGAAAAAACAGATTTTAACAATGATGCAGCTGTACAGAGATTGATGCGCGTTTTAAAACACCATGGTTTAAACGAAATGATGGAATCAGAAGGAGTTAAAGAGGGCGATACAGTTGTTATTGGCCCTTTAGAATTTGATTATGTAGAATAAATCAATTAGAATATATGATAATTTAGTGAAATTTGTAAAAAGATTAATTTATCTGAAAGAAGGTGATATAATGTTAACAGGAAAAAATAGAAGCTATCTCAGAGGAGAAGCTAATAATTTAGATCCAGTAATTCATGTTGGAAAAGAAGGAATTACAGAGGCTGTAATTGAGCAGTTAGATGCTGCCCTGGAAGACCATGAGCTTTTAAAAGCAAGAATTTTAGAAAGTACAGGCAGAACTACTCGCTCTGCAGCTGAAGAACTGGCTACTGCAACCGGTGCAGATGTTGTACAGGTTATTGGTGGTATTGCAGTTTTATTCCGTCAGCGTGAGGAGGATTCTAATTTTAAACTTTAATTAAATATTTAACCCGGGGGAGAGTTTCACAGGGAGGAATTTTTATGTCAAAAGTTAAAATAATAACAGATAGCTGTTCTGATTTACCAGCAGAAGTAGTGGACAGTTATGATATTGAATTTTTAAATATTGAAGTAAATATCAACAATCAGCTATATTTTGATCGCGCTGATCTGCAGCCGTCAGATTTTTATCAGCTGATTAAAGAGGCAGATGATGTTCCTAAAACTTCGAGAATTACTCCAGAAAAATTTAAGCAGGTATTTCAAAAAGCTCTGGTAGATCATGAGCAGGTGCTGGTCATTGCCTTTTCGTCTAAATTAAGCGGCATTTTAGAATCGGCCGTTATTGCCAAAAGAGAGCTGCAGAGTGATCGAATTACTATTATTGATTCTAAAGCTGCTTCTGTTGGCCAGGGTCTGCTGGTTTATCAGGCTGCAAGATGGCTTAAGGAGGGAAAGGATTTAGAAGATGTTGTCCAAAATTTAATCGAGGATGCCTCCAGACTGGAGCATATTTTTGCTGTTGGTGACCTTGAGATGCTCAAACGCGGAGGACGAATTTCTAAAACAAAGGCTGTAATGGCCAATGTTTTAAATATTAAACCGATACTTCACATTCAGGATGGTAAAATTTTACCTTATGACAAAGTGCGGGGAAAAAAAAGAATGCTCTCCTATCTATTAGAGGAAATAGAAGAAAAAGCGGATAATCCAAAATCACAGATTATTGCTCTGACTTATTCAGAAAACGAAAAATATGCTTTGAAATTAAAAGCTGAAATTGAAGCAAAATTTGAACCAGTAGAAGTTTTTATCAGCGAAATTGGTGCGGCAGTTGGTTCTCATGCAGGTCCGGGAACTCTGGCTGTAGTTTTTAAGAACAGCAAAAAAGTTGCTGTACCGGAATTATATTAATTTATAGATTATATCTACTATAATATTAGAAAGATAAAAGAAAAGTGTGATCTTAAATGGCTATTTTAAATATTAATAATCTTAAAAAAGAATATGGAATTGAAACTGTACTTAAGGATTTTTCCTTAAATGTAAATCAGGGTGAGTCAGTTGCTTTAATCGGCCCCAATGGCTCCGGTAAAACTACAATTTTTAGAATTATTACCGGTCAGGAGCATTTTTCGGAAGGTACAGTTTCGGTCAGAAATGATATTGAAGTGGGATATTTAGATCAGCTGCCTGATTTCAATACTGAGCTGACAATTTATCAGGAATTAGAAAAGGTGTTTGCAGAAGTTAAAAGACAAATCAAAGAAATGCAGCGGCTGGAGCATAAAATCGCCCATCATGGAGAAAGGGCAGGAGATTCTGAAGCTCATTCTGATGATCTGGAGAAAACGATGAGTGAATACAGTGCTCTACAGAGAAAGTTTGAAAAAGGTGTTGGCTATGAGTATCAGAGTAAAATTAGACAGGTAGCTGCCGGTATGGGTTTTGACGAAAAAGAAATTCAGGCTAAGACTTTAGACCAGCTCAGTGGCGGTGAAAAAACCAGGGTTGGTCTATCAAAACTGCTCTTAATGGAGCCCGATCTGCTTTTATTAGATGAACCGACAAACCATCTTGATTTAAAATCTGTAGAATGGCTGGAAAATTACCTTAATTCTTATCAGGGAAGTCTTTTGATAATCTCCCATGATAGATATTTTCTGGATAATACAATTGAAAGAATCGTAGAGATCAAACACGGCAAAAATGAAGATTACAGCGGCAACTACAGTTATTATCAAAAAGAGCGCAAAAGAAGATATGAACAGCGGCTGCGTGAATATAAAAATCAGCAGAAAAAAATTAA